>JAZLFV010000087.1:0-3380 GCA_045615965.1 Acutalibacteraceae bacterium | reverse complement strand
AACTCTGTGAACGCCGCATTCATATTTAAAGCGTGAATATGCGCCGTTCCCCTCTACCATAAAGCTTATTTCCTTGTATCCGCCGAGCTCGGTTTCATTTTCGTTGGTTATATCTATAGTGAAATTATGGGTTTGAGCATACATAGAGTACATTCTGAAAAGGTCTGCAGCAAAAAGCGCCGATTCTTCACCGCCCGTTCCTGCACGGATTTCCACAATTACATTTTTGGAATCGTTTGGGTCTTTTGGCAGAAGCAAAATTTTAAGCTCCTCGTTTGTTTGCTCTTTTCTCTGCTTGGCATCGCTTAATTCTTCCTCGGCAAGCTCCTTAAAATCCTTATCGAGATTAGGTGTATTTAATATTTCGAGAGCTTCCTTTTCGTCATTTACGGCGGATTTATATTCACGGAATTTTTCCACAATGGGCGATAGCTCGCTATGCTCCTTCATAAGCCGTGTATACGCCTCGGCATCGCTCACTATTTCCTGACGGGTAAGCTCTATGCAAATCTGTTCAAATCGGCTTTCAACTGCCGATAACTTATCAATCATACATTTTCTCCGTTTTTAATAATCTTTTTTATTCCTTTTTCGGCTTTTTTGCGTGGCAACATTATCTCGTGGCCGCATTTATCACAGCATAGCTTAAAATCCATACCGATACGCTTTACCGTAAAAACATTGTTGCCGCAGGGATGTGTTTTGCGCATAATCAGTTTATCATTAACAGCAATATCCGTAAAAATCACCCTTTATAAACATTCGTTTCCAATTTATTATTATATTACAATATGCCCGTAAAAGCAATAACTTCTTGAATATTGAAAAGAAAAATGATAATATAAATATATGACTTTTTACGGGGGAATTTATATGCCTGATATAAAGATACTTCACAGCGCCGATTTTCATATAGGAGCGAGTGAATCGTTTTTAGGGGAAAGAGCGCCGAGCCGCAGAGCAGAAACGCTTTTAACCTTTGAAAAAACTGTCGATTTTGCAAAAACGGAGGGTGTAAAGCTTTTTTTAATTGCAGGCGACCTTATTGATTCAAACAATATAGAAAACTCGTTTTGCGAGCGTATACTCGAAAAGATTTCCGAAGCAAAGGAGACAGAATTTGTTTATTCGGCAGGCAATCACGACCCTCTGAACGCACAGTCACCGTTTTTAAGAACAAAAATTCCTCCAAATTTACATATTTTACCTGCAAAGGATTTTTGTATAGAGCCGATAAATGGCGTTAAGGTTTACGGCAGGTCGTTTTCGGAAGCACTTATGGGCGGCGAATCAAGATTTAAAATAGCGCCCGACAGCGAATGTATCAATATAATGTGCATTCACGGCGAATACGGAATGTCCGGCGAGCACAACCCCATCAGCGAAGAATTTGTAATAAAAAGCGGAATGGATTATATTGCGCTCGGTCATGTACATAAAAGAACTCTTCTGCAAAAAGTCAGCAACACATATATCGCATACAGCGGATGCCCCGAAGGTCAAGGCTTTGACGAAACGGGAGAAAAGGGAGTTTATATAGGGACTGTTTCAAAAGGAAGTGCTGAGCTTTCGTTTGTACCGATGGCAAGACGCATGCACATCTGTGAAAATATTGATGTAAGCGGCATGCAGAGCATAACCGAAATTTACGAAAAAACCGTATCGGTGCTTAAGGAAAAATACGGTGAAGCTTTCGGGGATAATCTTTATAAAATTATCCTTAAAGGCGAGCTTACGGAAGAAGTAAATCTTGATAAAACCGAGCTTGCAGAGCGTCTTAAGTCAGTTACATATTATTCAAAGGTTTACGACCGTACTTCTTTAAAATTCGAGCTTTCGTTTTTAAGCCGTGAAAAATCGCTTAAGGGAATTTTTGTTAAAAATATGCTTGAAAAAATAGAGGCAGAGCCGCAAAATGAGGAGCTCTTGCAAAAGGCACTTAAAATAGGTCTTAAAGCATTTTCCGGGGAGGTGCGTTTTGATGAAGATAACTGAAATATACATCGGTGCTTTCGGAAAATTAAAGGATTTAACCCTTAAATTAGACGATGGCTTTAATATTATTTTCGGTGAAAATGAAAACGGCAAAACCACCGTTATGGCATTTATTAAAGCTATGTTTTACGGAACGGGCAAGAAAACCCAATCCTTATATGAAAGTACAAGGCAGAAATACACTCCCTTTGACGGAAGCGGGATGTGCGGCAGAATTTATTTTATAAAAGATGAAAAAAAGTTCTGCCTTGAAAGGCAGTTCTTAAAATCCGATTCAACCGATAAAATAACCCTTACAAATTTGGAAACGGGTGAAGTAACGCCCGAAACCAACGAGATAGGTCAAAAGCTTTTCGGAATAGGCGCACAGGCGTTTTCAAACAGTATGTTTATCGGTGCAGACCGCAATTTTTCGATTGACGATACGGCATCGGGTGAGCTTAACTCCCGTCTTTCGGCAGTTGCACTTACGGGTGACGAAAACACCTCGTATAAAAAAATTGAGGATAAAATAATAAAAGCCAAGGAAGCTATTATTTCAAAATCAGGCAGAACGGGAAGTCTTGTTAAAAAGCAGGCGGAGCTTAACGCTTTAAACGAAAGACTTTCGTATGCAAATGACGATGCACACCGAAAATCCGCAATAGTCGGAGAAATAGAACAGCTAAAGCTTAAAGGCGGAAATCTTGCCCAACGGTACAGCGAGCTTAAAAAGCTTACCGACCGCAAAGAAGATATCAAAAACACCGAAAAATTAAAAAAATACATATCTCTTAAAGCAAGTCTTGATGAGCTTAACAAAAGCCTTTTATCGCCTGACGGTACCCTTCTTGATTCGGCGTATGTTTCAAAGATAAAGTTCTGCCTTGCCAAGCTTGAAGCTCAAAAGGAAAAATGCGATACCCTTAAATCCGAAATATCCGATATGGAAAAATTAGGCGATATGTCGCAGAGTATGACGGCAAACGAGGCAAAGGAAAAATTATCTGAGCAAACCCGTATTTTAAACTCTTTAAAAGAAAAACAAGCAGAGCTTCAGAGCGAATCCGATGAATTAAAGGGAAAAATAAAAGAAAAAACCGCAGAAAAGGAATCAGCAAAAAATGCCAAAAAGCCCTTTAATGCGGTATTGCTTATAATAGGCGCAATATGTGCAGCGTTGGGAGTTGCCGCAGGCGCTGTTTTAAATCCGCTTTTCTTTATTTCGGCAGGCGCAGGACTTTTGCTTGTTATCTTCTCTTTCATTATAAAGCCTAAAGATGAAAAGAAAGCAAAGAATATTGAATCCGAAATATCGGCACTTAATTCAGAGCTTAACATAAAAACCTCCGAAATCAGCGAAAACGGTATTAAAATTATTGCACAAGACAGAGAAATATCCATTC
>JAZLFV010000086.1:0-8328 GCA_045615965.1 Acutalibacteraceae bacterium | reverse complement strand
CGGTAAAGGGTTTACTTCCCGCTTCCAAACAGTTAAGCTTTGTTCCGGCAAGGAATTTATTTTTAAGTATGGCGGTTACTTTCCCGTTTTCGTAGCCTGTAACAATTGCCGCCAAGGCATAGTCCCTTATATAACCTGCATCTTTATAGGTTTGAGCATTTTGGGGAGTACCAAAGTAAAATCCGGTTGAATATGTGCGGTGGCTTATGGTGTTAAGCTCATTATTTACCCAATCGGGCAAGCTCCAATCGCCGTCACATTCGTTAAGACTGTCGAGCGCACCACGGTAAGCGTTTGCCGTAACCGCAACATAGTATTCGGTTTTTGCCCTGCCTTCTATTTTAAGGCTCGAAATGCCGGCATCGCACATTTTATCAAGATACGGCGCCATACACATATCGTTGGCATTCAAAATATATGTGCCTTTGTCTGTTTCGGTTATATCAAAATACTGTCCCGGTCGGGTTTGCTCCATAAGCGAATAACTCCAACGGCAGGGTTGGGCACAATCGCCTCGGTTGGCATCTCTGCCTGTCATATAGCTTGAAAGCAGACACCTTGAAGAAAATGAAACACACATAGCACCGTGAACAAAGGCTTCAAGCTCAAGCTCTTTTGGCGTTTTTGCCCTTATTGAAGCAATTTCGTCAAGGGATAGCTCACGTGCCAAGACAACACGCTTTGCGCCCATATTGTAAAATTCCGAAGCAGTTAAGTGGTTAACAGTTCCCGATTGTACCGAAATGTGCAAATCGCAATCGGGCGCATATTTTTTCACAAGAGAAATAGTGCCTAAATCAGAGGCAATTACGGCATCTGCACCGATATCGTTTAAATATGTTAAAAATTCGGGCAAACGGTCAATTTCATCTTCGTGGGGAACGGTATTGCAGGTAACATGGATTTTAACGCCGTTTTTATGGGCATATTCGATGCCTTCCTTTAAATCGTCTGCTCCGAAGTTTGAAGATGCCGTTCTCATACCGAATTCCTTGCCTGCAAGGTAAACCGCATCTGCGCCGAAATCCACAGCGGTTTTAAGCCTTGCCAAATCCCCTGCCGGACAGAGCAATTCGGGAATGTTTCTTTTATTCTTCATATATCCAATTCTTTTCTGCCTTAAGCTTTGCGATGGTGTTGTTGTGCTGATAAAGGGTTTTATTATAGTAGAATTTCATAGAAGCATCGGTTACAAAGTAATAGTAATCGAAATTTTCGGTCGGATTGCAAGATGCTTTAATAGAGGAAATTCCTGCCGAGCAAAGCGGACCTACCGGCAAACCTTTGCATTGATAGGTATCGTATTTTCCGTTTCCGTAAGGGTATTTCCTTGTAGGTGATGAACCTAAAGTATCGAAATCGGCGCTTTTGAGACGGTTATAGAAAACGGCGGCAACATTTGCCATTTCGTCTTTTTCTCCACCTGCTTCCATTTCGACAATAGACGACATAGTTAAAATTTCGTGCAGAGTATAATCTTTTTCACCGATTTTCATACCTTTTGTATCTATATTTGCTTTTTTAAGCTTTTCGTTTAAGGTTGAAAGCATCTTATCTACCGCAAGAAAAGCACATTCTTTTGAATCAAAGCAATAGAAATCATAGGTTTCGGGATACAAATAACCTTCAAGCCGGTAATAAACCGTGCTTTCGGGAATGGAGTTAACAAAATCATAGGAAAAATCACCATCTTGAACATCATCGTAAAAATCCGATTTTTCGCAAACGCCTTTTTCCTGCAACAGCTTTGCTATATCGTCAACATTTGAGCCTTCGGGAATTGTTACCGAAACACTTTTGGCTTTTGCACCCTCTGTCATAAGCATTGTTGCAAGGGATTCATAACCGGATTCGCTGTTGAAGCTATATACACCGTATTTGAACTTTCCGTCATAGTGCTTAAGCTTTGAATAAGCCCTGAAAAGTAAGGGAATTTTAACAGCCCCTGTTTTTTGCAGTTCTTTTGCAATTTCTTCGGTAGAGGAGCCCTCTTTTATTTCTATTGTGCAGAGATTGTTTCCTCTGCCAAAGCCTATGCCTAAATAATCCGCACCGGCGTAAATTGCTCCAAACGCAATAGCAACAGAAACAATAATAATCGAAACAATCCAAACGGTGGTTTTGATTATGCTTTTTGATTTTCCTTTTTTATGCGTTGATTTTTTCGGGTCGTATTTTTTGTCTTCTTCAATAACAAATCCATTATCAAGCTTAAATTCATCGAACTGATTGTTGTTATCCATTATTTTCTCCGAATCTCATAGATTTTTTCATATTTTCAGACGTTTTTTCGTCTGTTAAAGCCTTAAGCAGGGCATATCCGAACTCAAATGCCGCACCTGCGCCGAAAGCCGTTATAATATTACCGTCTTTGACGGTAGGGATACTTAAAACCTCTGCGCCGATAAGCTCTTTTTCAAAGCCGTTAAAGCAGGTCGCTTTTTTGCCTTTCAAAAATCCTTTATGACCTAAAATGCTTGGAGCGGCACAAATAGCGCCTATGATTTTATTGTTTTCCTTTGCAAAATCCAAAAGCTTCTGCACAGCTTCGCTTTTTTCAAGATTCAGCGTACCGGGCATACCGCCCGGCAAAACAACTGCTTCGATGTTGCCGCTTAAAACAACATCATCTACAGAACAATCGCAAACAACGGGAATACCGTGAGAGCCTAATACGGTTTTCCCCGTAACGCCCACGGTTATAACCTCTTTCCCCGCACGCCTTAAAATATCTACCGGAGCGATGGCTTCAAGCTCCTCAAATCCATCTGCGAACAATACATAAATCATTTAAGCACCTTCATTACTTCATTTAAAATATCACGGCTTATATCTTTAATACTTCGGGGATTGCCGTTTTCCGCACAGGGAATTACCGCCCAATCCGAATACTCTGCGGTGAATTTTGCCGCCTTACGGCAACGGGCAAGATATTCGGTATCGCATTCGTGGATATCCTTCTTTGTTTCATCACCCTTGTATCTGCCCGAAAGAAGTTTTTGGGAAACCTCAATCGGCATATCAAGAAAGATAACCTTATCGGGCTTCGGTAAATTTACCTTGTTGTATACAAAATCGTACAACCAATCAAGAAACGGTTTCCATTCACTTTCTTTAAGCTTTGATGTTTGGTGAACGGCGTTTGAAGTCGTATAACGCCCTGAAATAATAACTCCGCCGTCTGTATAATATTCTCCCCAATTCTTTTTAAATGAGGCAAAACGGTCAACGGTATAAAATATTGAAGCGGCATAGGCGTTAACATCATCGGGATTTGTGCCGAATTCACCTGCAAGATACATTTTTACAAGCGCACTTGAATCGCTTTCGTAATCGGGGAACGAAACACTTTTTGAATCAATGCCTTGTTCTTTCAAAGCCTTCGGGAGCAATTCAAGCTGGGTGGATTTGCCGCTTCCGTCAAGCCCTTCTATAACGATAAGATTACCCATTCTTTTTTAAACCCTCGTAAAATTCACGCATTTTCTTTGCCTTTCCGCAAGACATTTTGCCTTCGGGGCAAGCGCCTGCAACACAGGAAGGACCGGCATTTTTAAATAAATTCGGCGCAATGGCTGAAACCTCTTTAAGCATTAAGTCCGCAACCGCTTTTATTTCCCATTGAGCACGGCTGCAGCAACGGTGATGAAAGAAATTCATAAGTGTTCTTGCATTCATTGTAACAACAATTTTTGTTTCGCAGGCATTAGGAAGTACAAAACGGGCATCCTCTATTGCTTTTTTCTCTGCCATACGGGAAGCGGTTTTTTCATCGAAGCCTTCGTTTAAAAATGTTTTTTTATGCTTTGCCTTTAAAATATCGGCAAGCTCGTCATATGCCTTTTGGTCATCTGCCATGGTTTTTTTGAAAAGAGCGGTTGCCTTTGGGTCATCTGCAATTTCGGGAGGTACAATATATTCAAAAGCGCCCTCTGTTACATAGCGCTGACTTTTTTGACTGTAGGAAGCCAATCTGTGGCGTACAAGCTGATGTGTGCAGGCACGGCTTACTCCTTCTATACCGAATGTGAAGCTTACATGCTCAATAGGGCTTTCGTGACCCATATCGCTGAGCATCTTAACGAATGAGCTGATTTTTTCTTCTGTTAAACCGTCACGCAAATCCTCTATACCTGAAGAACTGTAACAAAGCTTTGCGGCAAATGCCACCGTGCGTTCAGGGTCCGGCGTGTGGGCTAAAAGTGTAACTTTAGGCATAATATCCCTCCTGAAAATTATTGCTTGTTTAATTATAACAAAAACTTGCGATTTTATCAAATAATTTTTTAATTAAAAAATTAAAAAAATTTATAAAAAGGTCTTTTTATGTTGAAAGAAGTGTGTTATTATATTAGTAACTTAATAAAGTTGTTATGTTCGGAGGGTATTAAGATGTCAAATGTTGATTTCAAACACACACCGTACGGTGACCTTGCCATTGTAAGTATGCGAGGCTGTGAGGATATTTCCTCTAAGGTTGATTACTATTTAAAGCAATGGAGGAATATTCCGGAGGACGAGAGCTTTGTTGTGGGTGCTAATTGTCCGAGATTCGGAACAGGCGAAGCAAAAGCGGTATTAAATCATACCGCAAGAGGCTTGGATGCGTATATTATATGTGACTGCTTCAATTATAACGTTACTTATAAGATGTACGGTCAGATAGTTCCCATGAGTCCGGATGACCATTTTCAGGATTTAAAGCGTGTTATTGCAGCTTTCGGTGGAAAAGCGAGGAGAATAACGGTTATAATGCCTATGCTTTACGAGGGCAGACAGCACAGAAGAACCGCAAGAGAATCAATGGATTGCGCTATGGCTTTGCAGGAGCTTGTCAGTATGGGAGTTAAAAACATAATCACATTTGATGCGCATGACCCTCGTGTAAACAATGCTATTCCGCTTGAAAGCTTTGATAATGTTCAAGCGGCATATCAAATGATAAAGTCACTTCTTAAAACCGTTCCGGATGTTAAGCTCGACAAAGAACACACGATGGTTGTTTCTCCCGATGAGGGCGGAATGGGCAGATGTATATATTACTCCTCCGTTTTGGGAATCCCGCTCGGTATGTTCTATAAAAGAAGAAACTATTCTGTTGTTGTAAACGGAAGAAATCCGATTGAAGCCCACGAATTTTTAGGAAATGATATCACCGGGAAAGACCTTATTTTAGTGGACGATATGATATCAAGCGGCGAATCCATGCTTGATATTGCCAAGAAGCTTAAGGGAAAGGGAGCAAAACGAATTTTTGTGTTCTCAACCTTCGGTCTTTTTGTTGAAGGGCTTGATAAATTTGATGAGTATTATAAAAACGGAATGATTGATAAGGTATTTACAACAAACCTTATTTATCAAACGCCTGAGCTTTTATCAAGAGAATGGTATGAAAATGTAAATATGTCAAAGTATATTGCGCTTTTGATAGATACGCTTAACAACGATAATTCAATCAGCACGCTTCTTGACCCTGCCGACAGAATCAAAAAAATAGTTGCAAAGTATGAAGCAAACTGAATTTTGATATGAATATCTTGGACGGGGAAGCCGCTCGCTCGAAAATCTATGATTTTCGGACTGCACTCTTTCCCCGCCAATACCACCCCTGTTCTCTTGAAAATCGCTTAAAATCGGTTTTCGCCTAAAATGTGTTTTTTCGCCGCACCTGTCGCCGAAAAAAACAAAATGTGGCTAAACGCCACAAAGGCATTTAAGCCGCATAAGTTTGCCTACAGTTTGAAGTACCGCCCGTTGAGGCGGTACTTTTGCGTTTGATGTTTTACAAACCATATAGACAATATATCAGGAATATTAACATCCCTCTTTTTCATATTTTTAAATGTAAGGGGGAAAAGGTATGAAGTTAAACAGCCGCAAATACGGAATTATAATAATTTATGCTGTATCTGCAATATTTCTGTTTTCTGTTTTATGCAGATGCTTTTTGGGTAACGATTTTTTTACCGAAGATAATTGGCTGAATGTTCCGGCCTCGGCAAACGAAACGGTTTTATACGGTATTGGAGGTATTAATTTAAATTTGCCGGAAAAACAGAATTCTTCTGGCACCGAAGAAATAAAAAAAGCAGTAGCCGCTATGTCGGAGGGTACTGTATGCGGTAAAGTAAATGAAAAATACATATCTCCTTACACCGCAAATACAAGCTATAAGAATGTCTATCTTAAAAACAATACCGATTTGAAAATAGATTTAAAGGCACTTTATAACGCAAGTCTTAAATTCAAAATAGAAAAGAATTCAACTCCGCAGGTACTTATTTTACATACTCACGCCACCGAAACATACCTTTTGGGTGAAAGAGATTATTATACAGATAAGGATTTAACCCGAACAACTGATAACAATTATAATATGGTGGCAATAGGTGATATTGTTGCCGCAAAGTTGAATAATGCCGGAATAAATACATTGCACGAAAAAGTGCAGCACGATTATCCTGCATATAACGAAAGCTATTCCCGTGCTGCAAATACTATTTGTTCATGCATAAAGAAAAACCCAAGTGTAAAAATAGTAATAGATTTGCACAGAGATTCGATTTCAGACGGCGAAAAGGATAAAATAAAGCTCACAAAGGATATAAACGGCAAAAAAGCGGCGCAAATAATGCTTGTTATGGGTTCACAGTCGGGTAACACAAAAAACTTTCCCGGATATGAAGAAAATTTAAAGCTTGCCGTTAAAATTCAAAGCATAACAGAGCAGATGTATCCCGGTCTTGCGCGCTCGATTTCCTTGATGCCGAAAAACTATAATGAAAGCCTAACTTCCGGCTCTGTGCTTATCGAAATAGGAACAGACGCAAATTCGTTAGAGGAGGCAAAATATTCGGCAGAGCTTTTGGGAAATGCTCTGGTGAAGCTTTTTGAAAGCTTATGAAGTCACAAACACGATGGTTTTTCAAATCATACTATTTAACAACGGTTATAATAATTTGTATATTTGTTTTTTGTTACGGCATAGGAAAAGCGTATGAAAGTATGGTCTATATGTCGACAGGCGAGAAAAAATCCGCCGTCAGGATAACAGACAGCGGAATAAGAATACTCGATTTTGAAATAAAGTTTTAGAAGTCCAAAAGCTCGACATTAAGCCTTGAAACCGGCAGACCCACAACATTAAAATAATCGCCGTTTATCGAATCAACAAGCAAACTGCCAAAGCCTTGAATACCGTAAGAGCCTGCTTTATCAAGCGGCTCGCCGGTTTTTATATAAGAATCAATTTGAGCTTCGGAAAGAGGTAAAAACTTAACATCTGTTTTTACCGAAAAGCTTTTTACTTTTTCGCCTTTTATCAAAGCGCACCCTGTAATTACGCTGTGGGTTTTCCCCGAAAGTCTTTTAAGCATTGATTTTGCATCGGCTTCGGATATGGGCTTTCCGAGCATAGTGCCGTTTAAAAACACCGCCGTATCTGCACCGATAATAATGCTTTCGGTATAATTTTTTGCGACCGCCTTTGCTTTTAAAACGGCTAAATATTCGGGGCGGCTTTCGGGCGGCATATTATCAGGGCAGATTTCTTCTACTTCGGCTGTAACACAACCAAAATCGGAAATGATAAATTTTAAAAGCTCTTTTCTTCGGGGAGAAGCGGAGGCTAAAATATAATCCATAAAATCACCAAAGATATTTTAACACGGTAATATAAAAATTACAATAAAAAACGGGCGTGAATTAAAATTTCACGTCCGAAAATTTTGCAGCCGAAAACGGTTACGTCATTTGATTCCCCAAAAACTTGGCGGCAACATTTATAAGCTGAACATCCGATTCTTTTGCTTTGCTGCATTCGTTGTTTTGAAGCAAAACAACAGCACCGCTGATATCACCCGAAGAAATAATGGGGGAAACAGCGCAGATGTTGTTTTCAACCCCCTGCAACGCTTTTAAGCTTTTGTTGCTTTCGTTTACAAAGCTGTTTCGGTCTTCGATTATTTTTTCAAGCTCATTTGTAAGCTCCTTTTCAAGCGTATCACGCTTTGAAATTCCAGAAGCCGAAACGCATCTGTCACGGTCGCAAATCAGCACCGAAAGTTTAGTTCCGCTCGAAAGCGCATCGGCATATTCTTTGGCAAAATCCGAAATATCACCTATCGGAGAGTATTTCTTAAAAATAACCTCTCCGCCCGCATTAGTGTAAATTTCCAACGGGTCGCCGTTACTGATAACACTGACGCCATAAACCTTGTCCGAACGGTGATTTTTAGCCGTTTGGACTATTTTTGTATTTAAGTTATTTATGACGCCCCGGTTAAAATTTGCGGCTTCCTCCGTGCCCTCGTCAGGCAGTGTTCCGCT
>JAZLFV010000085.1:0-6339 GCA_045615965.1 Acutalibacteraceae bacterium | reverse complement strand
TGTTTAAATGTTGACTTTTGGTATTTCTTGTTTTACAATGTTCTTGGCTCATTGAGGCTACTCTCCGTTCATGTTTTTGTGACTAATCAACATTGTACTACGAGTTGCCTCTTTGGGCTATCTTTTTTCCCCTCCGGGGGGCGCGGTTGAATTTTCAATCCGCCAATTTTTTTCAAAGCGAAAAAAACACTTCTATTTTATGGCAAAGTTTGATATAATAAATAATACTGTTTATGTGCATTTATATGAGTTCAGGAGGCGAACGGATTGTTTACCGAGGTTAAAGGTCTTAAAACAGAATATACCGAACAGGGTAAAGCGGATGGAATACCCGTTTTGCTTCTTCACGGCTGGGGTTCTTCCTTTGATGTGTATAAAGGTGTTATGAATGCTTTAGGCAACCGTTGCAGGCTGGTTGCGGTTAATTTTCCCGGTTGCGGCAATAGTGAAACTATGAAAGCTCCTTGGGCGCTTGAGGATTACTGCAGTTTTGTGCTTGAGTTTTTAAAGGCGGTAAATCTTGAAAATCCGATTATGATAGGTCATTCGCACGGCGGAAGGGTAACGCTTAAAATGGCGGCGGATAAAATGCTCAATCCCCCTAAAATCGTTCTGCTTGATGCGGCGGGGCTTATTCCAATTAAAACAAAAGCTCAAAAACGCAGGGCAAGAAATTTTAAGGCTGTAAAAAAGTTTTTAACCTTGCCGGTTATAAATAAGTTTTCGGGCGGATTGCTTCAAAAGGCAAGAAGTCATTACGGCTCGGCGGATTACAATGCCGCACCGCCCGTTTTAAGGCAGACTCTTGTTTCGCTTGTGAATACCGATATAAGAGATATACTCCCGAATATAACCTGCCCATCGCTTCTTATATGG
Organism: Acutalibacteraceae bacterium; assembly: GCA_045615965.1. Classification (GTDB taxonomy): domain Bacteria; phylum Bacillota; class Clostridia; order Oscillospirales; family Acutalibacteraceae; genus UBA737. The sequence continues at coordinate 5,463 of JAZLFV010000085.1, read as the reverse complement.
GGTGAAAACGATACGGCAACTCCGCTGTCTGATGCTAAAATCATAGAAAAGCTTATCCCCGATGCGGGGCTTTGCGTTATAAACGGAACGGGGCATTATTCGTTTTGTGAGAATCCGTTTAAGGCACACGCCATTTTGCGTGAATTTATAAAATAGGGGGTATCTGTTTTGCAGTACATTCATATCGCAATAGGTGTAATTTTGGCATTGTCGCTTAATTTTTCACTTTACCGTCAAATTCAGATGCTTCAGCAAAGCTCATATTATCCTTCAAGATATTTAAAATGGGCTTATTCGGGATTTATGACCGAGATTACATTTCTTTGCTTTGCGTATCTTATAAATTCGGCGCTGTATCTTTCGGAGCAATATATTTTGTGTATAGCATTTTGTCTGTTAGTGCTTGCACTTAGAATGATTTTGGCTTTCAGGCAACATAAAAAATCCATAAAGAAGCTTGTCTTTACGGCAAGAGTAAAGCGGCTTTTTACTGCCGCAAATATAATACTTATTCTGATTATTTTCATAATAGCGCTTTCAAAAAATGCGTTTTTATCCGAAATGCTTTATATGTTATGCGAGATTTTGTGTTTTATATCCCCGTTGTTTGTACTCTTAATCTGGACGGTTACAAAGCCGATTGAAGCAATAATTTCACGGCATTATATAAATGATGCAAAAAGGATTTTAAAATCAAACAGCGGTTTAACCGTTATCGGAATAACGGGAAGCTTCGGCAAAACCACAACAAAGTTTATACTTAACAGAATTTTAAGCGAGAAATATAATACCGTCTGCACACCGCAGAGCTTTAATACTCCTATGGGTGTTGTGCGTACGGTAAGAGAAAAAATAAAGCCCAATACACAAATGTTTATTTGTGAAATGGGCGCAAAAAATATAGGCGACATAAAAGAAATATGCGATATTGCACATCCAAGCTGCGGAATAATCACATCGGTCGGCGCTCAGCATCTTGATACATTCGGCAGTATAGATAATGTTTTTAAAACCAAGTTTGAGCTTGCACAGGAGGTAAAGCACAACAACGGTTTTACCTTTATAAGCGCCGAAAGTGAAGAAATACTGAGCCGTTACGATAAGAACGATAAAACCCTGATATTATTTGGTAAAGACGAAGCATACAGAGCAGAGAACATTGTCCGCAATGCATACGGTTCTAACTTTGATTTAGTGCTTAACGGGGTGAGGATAACGGTAAGTACCAAGCTTTTGGGTCTTCATTCAATTTACGATATTTTGGCGGCGGCGGCATTGGGATTTAAGCTTGGCGTCAGCGAAAACGATATAAAGGTGGCTGTATCGTCACTTAAATCCACCGAGCACCGTTTAGAGCTTAAAGGCTCGGTAAACGGCTCTCTTTTGATAGACGATGCCTATAATTCAAATCCTGTGGGATGCCTTGAAGCGGTAAGAACATTAGGCACATTTGACGGGTTCAAAAAAACCGTAATTACACCGGGGCTTATAGAGCTCGGCGAAAAGGAATACGAAGCCAATTATAATTTAGGTCTTGAGGCGGCAAAATATTGTGATACAATAATACTTGTCGGCAAAAACCGTTCCAAGCCTATGCTTGATGCAATAGAAACGACTGATTTCAATAAAGATAATGTTTATGTGGCTTCAAGCTTTGCGGAAGCTATGGGGATTTATTCTGCAACTGCCGACAGTAAAAGCATAGTATTGCTTGAAAACGATTTACCAGATAATTATTTAAATTGAAATAAAAAGCATAAAAGAGGTCTTATTTTATGAAAACAACCATTGCCGTATTTTTCGGATGTCGCTCGGTAGAGCACGAGGTTTCAATAATTTCCGCCGTTCAGGCTATGCGTAGTATAAGCCGTGAAAAATACGATGTAGTACCGGTTTATGTGGATAAGGAAGGAGCAATGCTTACGGGCGATAAGCTTTTTGCCATTGAAAATTATAAGGATATGGCAAAGCTTAAATCCGAAGTGCAGGAAATAACCTTTATAAAGAATGCAGAGGGTGTTTTCCTGCATTATCTTAAAAGCGGATTATTTTCGAAGAAAAAGGATATCCGCATAGACCTTGCTTTCCCGATAGTTCACGGAACAAACTGTGAGGACGGTACAATGGCAGGATACTTTGAATTTTTGGGTATTCCGTATATCAGCTGTGATATTGTATCGGCGGCTGTCGGTATGGATAAATCGGTGTTTAAGGATGTGCTTTTAAATGCCGGACTTCCGACACTTCCGTGCTTTACCTTCCGTGCAAGGGAATATCTTTTGAATAAGGAGCAGTTAGCCGAAACGGTTGCCGAAAAAATCGGCTTTCCGCTTATAATAAAGCCTGTAAATTTAGGCTCAAGCGTTGGAATTACCAAGGTGAAAAAGAAGGAAGATTTAATATCCGCAATAGACGAGGCGGCATCCTTTGCCGATAAGATATTGGCTGAGAAAGCCATTGAGGGCTTGCGTGAAATCAACTGCTCGGTTATAGGCGATGCCGATGAATGTGAGGCTTCGGTTTGCGAGGAACCGTTTATGCAGGATGAAATTCTTTCCTATAAGGATAAATATTTGAGCGGCTCTAAGGGCGGTAAAAACGGTGGCGGCTCAAAGGGTATGGCTTCGCTCGGCAGAAAGCTTCCTGCCGATATTTCGGAGGAAAAATCCGAAGAAATAAGGGATATTTCCTGCAAGATATTCAAGGCTATCGGTGCTTCGGGCGTTGTGCGTATAGATTACCTTATGGATACAAACGATAACGATAAGGTCTATGCAAACGAGATAAATACAATTCCCGGCTCGCTTGCCTTTTATCTTTGGGAGGCGACGGGTATAAAATATACCGATATGATAGACCGCCTTGTTGAAATTGCATTTAAAAGGCAAAGAAACCGTGAAAATTTAAGCTTCTCTATTGATACAAATATTCTTGCCGGCGTTTCATTCGGCTCAAAGGGAGCAAAGGGCTCTAAATTTTAAAACAAGGATTGCTTATTATGACTAATATGCTGCTAAAGCTTTTTGTAAGGGATTACAAAGATACATCTAATAAAGATGTCCGTGAGGCTTACGGCACTTTGGGAAGTGTTGTGGGTATTATCTGTAACATATTTTTATGTGCCGTTAAAATAGGAATAGGCGCAATAGTAAAAAGTATGTCGATTATGGCAGACGGGCTTAACAATCTTTCGGATATGGGCTCATCGGTAATTACAATGATAGGCTTTAAGCTTTCAAATAAGCCTGCCGACCGTGACCACCCGTTCGGGCACGGCAGAATGGAATATATGTCGGCATTTATTGTTTCGGTGCTTATAATGATTGTAGGCTTTGAGCTTGGCTCAAGCTCGGTTAAGGCGCTTATAAACGGTGATAAAGCCCCTGTATACAGTACAGTATCGCTTGTTATTCTTGCCGTTTCGGTTGCCGTTAAATTCTGGATGTACCTTTTTAACAAAAAGCTCGGAAATACAATAAATTCAGATGCTTTGACTGCTACTGCGCAGGACAGCATTAACGACAGCATCGCAACGGTTGCAATTCTTGTTGCCGCCATTGTTTCCTATTTTGTTAAGCTTCCGTTTAATTTGGACGCCGTTATGGCATTTGGTGTTGCGCTCTTTATTTTATGGGCAGGTATTTCCTCGGTTAAGGAAACACTTGCAAGCCTGCTCGGGAAAGCTCCGGATAAGGATATGATAAAGGAGCTTCAGGATACAGTCTTGTCGTTTGAGGGCTTTTTGGGTATTCACGACCTTATAGTTCACGATTACGGACCGGGCAGACAGTTTGCATCGCTTCATATAGAAGTTCCGCAGAATATTGATATTGTTGAGTGTCACGAGCGTGTTGACCTTTGCGAAAAGGTAGTAAACGAAAAGTTGGGTATTGAGCTTGTTATCCATATGGACCCTATTGATGTGGACAGCGAAGAAATAAATTCCACAAAGTCGAAAATATCAGAATGCGTAAAATCAATAGACGAGCGGCTTAATATCCACGATTTCCGTATGACTCCTATGGCAAAGCAGAAAACAAACCTTATATTCGATGTTGTATTGCCTGCCGATTTGAGGGTTAGTGACGATGAAATACGTAACCAGATAAGCGAAAAAGCCAAAGAAATCAACGAAACCTTTGTGTGTGTTATCACCGTAGACCGTGACTTTACGGGAGCAATGTAAGGAATTGAAAAATCGAAAGTTGAAAATTACGGATTACTTTATACTATTTTCATTTTGTATGTGTACTTCGTAATTTTTGCCGTAATAAAAAAGCCGCCGATTTTTATAAATCAGCGGCTTTTTGAAAAAATTAAAAATATAGAAACCACATATTCGTGTGCGCAATTTTGCTTACAGTATCAAGCATATCTTATATCTGTAATGCTTTTAAAATCAAATTCTTCTACCGCAGTTTTTATCGAATGACGTGTTGCAGGCGTAGAAGTTTTTAGAGTTTAATCGGTCGGTAGTTTTTCTCATCATTTCACCGAAGCGTTGATAATGGACTATTTCCCGTTCACGCAGGAATTTAAGCGGGTCTAAAATATCGGGGTCATCTATGAGCCTTATGAGGTTATCATAGGTGACTCTTGCTTTTTGCTCGGCAGCCAAATCCTCGTGTAAGTCGGCTATGATATCACCCTTGGCGGCGATATATTCGGCTCTCCAGGGAAGAGAAGAAGCGGCTATCGGATAAACACCTGCTGTGTGGTCAACAAAGTATTTATCAAATCCCGATTTTATGATTTCGTCATAGTTTAAATTTTTTGTGAGCTGATAAACCATAGCGCAAATCGTTTCAAGGTGAGCAAGCTCCTCTGTACCTATTGAAGAAAAATATTTTTTATTTAATTGATGATTTTTCTGTGAAAAAGCCGTTTTTAACTATTGATAATATTGCCGGAATATGGTATTATATATGGTGTTTTTACACCCTTAAGGACTATCACAACGGTAGGCGGTTGGCTCTCTAATTTAATTAGGTTTAATTAGGGCAATATGCCATAGAATTCTACTAATAATTGTTTTAGCCCTTATTATAATAACCAGTTACACATTAAATCAAACAAAAAACAATTCAATTTGGAGTGAGGAATTTCTATGAAATATTATTGGCAAATGAGGTTTGAAAGTATTCTATCGTTTATTTTTTATTTTCGTTTAAATAGGAAACCATTCTTACAATCAAATGAAAAAACATTTGCAAAAATACGAAAAATTCAAGGCAAAAAAATAAACAAGTTGATGAAAACAGCTTACAAGATTCCTTTTTATAAAGAAAGATTTATAAAGAGTAATACTACACCAAATGATTATCATTGTGAAGAAGATTTATATAAATTCCCTTTATTGACCAAAGATGAATTACGGCTTTTTATGGAAAACGAACTGGAAAAACATCCACAAAAATATGCAAATTGGCATGTTTCTCCAACTTCAGGTTCGTCTGGAACGCC
>JAZLFV010000084.1:0-3990 GCA_045615965.1 Acutalibacteraceae bacterium | reverse complement strand
TATAAAGCGCTCAATGTTAATTATTGTATGGAGTGCGGCAGTTGTTCATTCATCTGCCCCGCAAAGCGACCGCTTACTCAAGTTATGAGGGTGGCAAAGGCTGAGCTGAGGAGGGAAAGCAAATGAAAGAAAGTTTAGTTGTTTCATCGTCTCCGCACATACGCCATATAGACACCACAAGTGGAATTATGCTCGATGTTATAATCGCTTTGATTCCGGCAACTCTTCACGGTTGTTATATCTTCGGTCTTCGTGCCGCCGCTGTAATCTGCACTTGCATTCTTTCGGCGCTTGTTTTTGAGTTCCTTTGGAATATAATTCTTAAAAAGCCGCAATCGGTCGGTGATTTTTCAGCCATTGTAACAGGTCTTTTGTTAGGTCTTAATCTGCCTTCCAAGACTCCGCTTTGGATTGCCGCAATAGGCTCGTTTGCCGCAATAATCGTGGTAAAGCAGATGTTCGGCGGTATAGGATTTAATTTTGTAAATCCCGCAATAGCCGCAAGAATTGTGTTACTCGTATCCTTCCCGTCATTTCTTGCAGGTGCTGATAATTTCCCAACACCGTTGCCGCTTTCGGGAATTGACACCGTATCCTCTGCCACGCCGCTTGAAGCGTTCGGAAAAACCGGTGCACCCACAGTTAAAGAGCTTTTCTTCGGTCTTAACAGCGGTTCAATCGGTGAAACATCGGCATTTTTATTGCTTGTCGGCGGAATCTATCTTGTTTGCCGCAAAGTAATAAAGCCGATTATACCGCTCGCCTTTATCGGTACTGTTGCCGTTATGACCTTCGTTTTTTCCGGTTCTTTAAACGAAACTCTCTATATGCTGTTTTCGGGCGGACTGTTTTTGGGCGCTATATTTATGGCAACAGATTATGTAACAAGCCCTACAACAAATGGGGGCAAGCTGATTTTCGGTATCGGATGCGGATTTATAACCTTTGCCATAAGAAAATGGGGAAATCTTCCCGAGGGTGTTTCCTATTCAATCATTCTTATGAATATACTTGTTCCGCACATTGATAAGCTTACTGCCAAAAAGCCTTTCGGTGCAAAGGAGGCGGCGAAGTAATGGAAAAATTAAAGAAGTTTTTTATCGACAACAAAGAAATAACCTTTCCGACTGTTGTTATGATTTGCATTTGTATAGTTATAACGGCGGCGCTTGCCGGAACAAACCTTTTAACCAAAAACAAAATCAAAAAAATACAGCAAAAACAGCAAAACGACTCTATGAAAGAGCTTATTGAAGCAGAAAAATATAAGGAAATATCCGAAAAGGATTTTACCTATTATATAGCTGAAAAAGGCGGAAAAACAGTCGGATACATCTTTGTGACAAGCGAAAAAGGCTACGGCGGAGATGATAAGGTTATGACTGCCGTAAATCCTAACGGCACCGTAAAAGCGGTTAAGGTACTCGATGTATCGAATGAAACGCCCGGTCTTGGGCAGAAGACCGGAGACAAAGACTTTTATTCTCAATATTCGGGGCTTAAATCGGGAATCACCGTTGTAAAGAACGGCGCTTCAAAAAAGGATAATAACATAAACGCCGTAACAGGAGCTACCATTTCCTCTAATGCCGTTACAAAAGCAGTTAATGAGGCTCTTAAGCAATATAAAAAGGTAAGCGGAAAGTGAGGTTGATTTTAAAATGAATAAAAACTTAAAGTATTTTACAAACGGCATTTTAGAAGAAAACCCTACCCTCCGTCTTGTGCTCGGCACCTGCCCTACATTGGCAGTAACAACCGCCGCTATAAACGGCATAGGTATGGGAATTGCCGCAACAGCGGTGCTTGTTTGCTCTAACACCGCCATTTCGCTTTTAAGAAAAATAATACCGGATAAAGTCAGAATCCCTGCTTTTATCACCATTATTGCCGGCTTTGTAAGTGTTGTTCAGATGCTTGTAAAGGCGTTTGCACCTTCTATTGATAAATCTCTCGGCATATATCTTCCGCTTATAGTTGTAAACTGCATTATTTTGGCACGTGCCGAAATGTTTGCTTCTAAAAACCCTGTTTTGCCGAGTGTATTAGACGGTCTCGGAATGGGTATAGGATTTACCTGTACGCTGACACTTATGGGTATGATAAGAGAGCTTATCGGAAACGGTACGGTTTTCGGTCTTACCGTTACGGCAGGACATATTTCGCCTATGATTATATTCCTGCTTCCCCCCGGAGGATTTTTCGTGTTCGGTATGCTCGTTGCCGCTTCAAATGCGCTTGCAAAAAGGAAAGGCAAGCAGATTGTTGAGCATTTGGGCTGTGAAAACTGTCCGTCACGCTCGGTTTGCGATAAGGTAAACGGATGTGCAGAAAGTGAGGCGACCGTAAATGAATAAGGTAACAGCTATCACTTCAATTCTTCTTGCGGGAATTTTAACCAATAATATGGTGCTCGCAAAATTTTTGGGTATTTGCCCGTTTTTGGGAGTATCCAAAAAGGTAAAAACAGCCGTTTCCATGAGTATTGCCGTAACGCTTGTTATGGTGATTGCCTCTGCGGTTACATGGCCCATTGATACCTTTGTTTTAAAAGAAAAATACAACTATCTTCAAACCGTTGTGTTTATTCTTGTTATCGCCGCAATAGTTCAGCTTATCGAAATCTTCTTAAAGAAATTTATTCCGCCCATATATAAGGCGCTCGGCATTTATTTGCCGCTTATAACCACAAACTGCGCCGTTTTGGGTATCACGCTTATAAATGTTCAAAACAAGCTCGATTTTGTTTCATCGCTCTTTAACGCTCTTGCCGCAGGTCTTGGATTTTTGCTTGCTATGGTACTGTTTGCAGGTGTTCGTGAAAAACTCGAAACCGCCGATATACCGGAATTTTTAAAAGGTCTCCCGATAACGCTTATTGCGGCGGCGCTTGTATCCCTTTCGTTCTTGGGATTTGCAGGAATAGGATAAGGGGGTAATGATATGTTCGGAAATATAATTTTACCTGTTCTTATAGTAACTCTTATCGGTCTTATTGCAGGCTTAGGTCTTGCGCTTGCCGCAAAATTTATGTCTGTTCCGACAGACGAAAAGCAGGAAAAAATAAGAGAATGTTTGCCGGGTGCAAATTGCGGCGCCTGCGGATATTCGGGATGTGACGGTTATGCCGAAGCCATTGCAAAGGGCGAAGCCGAGCCAAACAAATGTGCCCCCGGAGGTGCAACCGCCGCAAAAGCGCTTGCCGAAATTTTGGGTGTTCAGGTTGACACCGAGCAAAAGGTGGCTTTTGTTGCCTGCGGAGGAAGCTGTGAAGCGACAAAACGCAAATACGGCTATGAGGGTATGATGTCCTGCTCTGCCGCTAATCTTTTGTATGGCGGTCCGTTATCCTGCGAATACGGTTGTATCGGTCTGGGCGACTGCGTAAACGCCTGTCCGTTTGACGCTATTACGCTTAAAGACGGCAAACCGGTTGTTTGTGAAGAAAAATGTGTGGGTTGCGGAAAATGCGTAAGCACCTGCCCTAAATCGGTTATTTCGCTGATACCGAAAAATGCAAAAGTCTTTGTTAACTGCAATAACAAGAAAAAAGGTGCACCGGTTGTTAAAAATTGCTCTGTTTCGTGTATTGCGTGCGGTATGTGTGAGCGTGCCTGCGAAAGCGGAGCAATCAAAGTGGTTGATAATTTAGCGCAAATTGATTATTCTCTTTGTACCGCCTGCGGAAAATGCAAGGAAGCTTGCAAGAGAAAAGTTATACTTTAATTTCGTTTAAAGCTTTATTAAGAATAAACTATAAAATGCAGAGGATTTTTTCTCTGCATTTTTGTTTTTAAAAGCGCTATAAAAGGTGTTTTTGGATTAAAAGGAATTTGTTGGGTTAAAAGGCTTTTTCGCTTGACTTTAAGCCGTTTTTCTTATAGAATATAAAGGAATTTACTGATTTTTGTTTGGAGTTGAAATTATGGCAAGAGAAAAACTCGGAAGCCGACTTGGATTTATATTCCTCAGCGCCGGTTGTGCAATCGG
>JAZLFV010000083.1:0-2273 GCA_045615965.1 Acutalibacteraceae bacterium | reverse complement strand
ATTTCACCGCACTGCATAAAAATAACGGGATGATGACCGTCTTGCCGAGTAGGTGTAGCGGTTAATCCGCAGATGTATTTTGCATTTGCATATTTCAAAATCGCTTCAAAATTTACTGCCGAAACATGGTGACATTCGTCCACGATTATCATACCGTAATTTCGGACTAAATCTTTAACCTCATCTCCGTCAAACAGAGATTGCATAACTGCAACATCCACATTCCCGTGCAGTGTATTCTTCCCTGCCCCGAGTATACCGATCGGCGACCATTTTGCTTTTCTGCCTCTACCTTTTTGCTCCGGTGCTTCTATATGAAAATCGAGGAATTTTTCAAGAGATTCTTTCCATTGGTTCATCAGACTTTGTGTATGCACAAGAATCAGTGTATTCGTTTTTCTTTGTGAAATGATATAAGAAGCAACAACTGTTTTACCGAATGCAGTGGTTGCCGATAAAACACCGATGTTATCTTGCATTAAAGCTTCTGCGGCGGGCTTTTGTTCTTCTCTGAGTTCACCGTTGAACGAAACATCAATTATATTCCCGCAATTTGTTTCATCACGGAAACTATAATTTACATTGTTTTTATCAAGCAACTCAATAAGTGCATTCTTGCAGCCACGGGGAATGGCAATATATTTATCATAATTTTCGGCAAGGCTGATTATTCTCGGCTTGTTAAAAACAGGCATCCGCATTGCCTGTGTGCGGTAAAAATCCGGATTTTTAAAAGCGGCAAGCCTTTTAATTGCATTGATTGCCCGGCTGTTCAATTCATCTGCCGGAATATATATCATATTTGACACCGTAACAGTCAGCAATCTCGGAAAATCAAATGGCTCTACCGTTTTCGTTTCCGTTTTCCAAGGCTTTTCTTCCGATTCCGACATCAGAGAACCGAGTTCGTTTTTCCTGCACAATTTAGCAATAATTGCCTGAACAACGTTCTCATCAACCTTTTTCATGTTTGACAGAAATGCCCATTGATCTTCATAAGGCACAAATTCTTCATTAACAAAAACGCTGTTCCCGTTTTTTCGTGCCTGACCTTGAAGCGGTAAAGAAATCAAGTTCCCAAATCCGCCTTTCGGCATAGTGTCCTGATTCGGAAACATTCTGTCATAAGATTTAAAACTGATTTTACTGCACCTTTCCATAGCCGATGTCAATATTCCACTTGCAAAATTGCGTGCCGTTTTTGCCGATATCGGGGATGAAAAGAAAATCCATATATGTGCTCCGTTTCCGGAGCGTGAACGCTCGATATATGCGGGAATCTCATTTTCAAAGCAAATAGAATAAAAGGCTTTTGCTGCTTCTTCATATCCGTCATCATCAAAATCGATGCAACAAAAATGGCAGGTGTCATCGTCAAGCATAGGATATATGCCGATAACATCTCTGCAATATTTATCTTTACCTGCAAGATGATTATAAATATCTTTATCAGACAAAAGCATAAGTTTTCTGTTGAGACAGACATTACATTTGTATTTCTTTTTATCACATAATCCTTCAATCCATTCATTAGCACAAACCGGCTGATACCCGCTTTTTTCGGTTGTTGTACTGTACCAACGACGGGCAAAAACATCCGTTCGACCGACGAAAAGAGTCTTAAAAAGATCGATTTTTTGCTGCGAACTGCTTAATCTATTAACGGTATTTTCGGATGAATAGGCAGGCAATGGTACTGCATCTTGCAGAGGTTTCATATATTTCTTCAACTCGCTTTTTAAATATGCGTTTTCTTTCTTTAATTTTTCATTTTCAGCAAGAAGTTCTTTATATGAAAGCACTGATATCACATCCTAACCAACTTTTATTTTTTCAGAATTCTTTCTGTTATCTCCAAGCACATTATACCACAAAAAGGGTTGTAAGCATACCTCTTTCGGTATTCTTTCAACTTCTTTTTTATTATTCATGGCTTGGTATTTTTAGGTCGTATTGTCAATTATAATGAATCACAAAAAACGGAGCAGCTTCGATAAAAATTTGAAACTGCTCCGGTTAATTTGCCGAAAAGCCTTATATACCGCGGCTTTTCAGCAAAATGCCAATGCTATATTATATGTAATTTCCTGCTCATGCCCATCGGAATTGCGGTTATTTCTTGTGAATTTTACTGTTCGTACGGGACACACATTATTCACCATCTGACCGCCGACGGAGCCTGCCTGGCGGGATGTGAGATTGCCGTTATAGCCGTTCTTCAAGGTCACGCCGACCTCCGACGCTGCTTCCATTTTGACCTTATTGAGCTTTTC
>JAZLFV010000082.1:0-4397 GCA_045615965.1 Acutalibacteraceae bacterium | reverse complement strand
AGGATTTATCCTTGCGTGCAACCGCAAAATTTCTTAAAAAGCATGATAATTTTGTAATACTCACCCATTCTTCGCCGGACGGCGATACATTGGGTGCAGGATATGCTTTGTTTTACGGTCTTAAGGAAATCGGCAAAACTGCCGCTGTTATCTGTTCTGACATAATTCCGCAAAAATACGGATATTTTGTTCACGAAACTGATAATATAGATGAAAATATTGCTACTGTGGTTGCTGTGGATGTTGCCGCAAAATCACTTTTAGGCTCATTGGAAGAAAATTTCGGGGATAAGGTTGACCTTTGCATAGACCATCATATTTCAAATTCAAGATATGCAAAAAATCTTTACCTTGACTCTTCCGCTTCAGCGACTTGCGAAATAATCTTCGAGCTTCTCGATTTTATGAAGGTAAACATAAACGATAACGCCGCAAAGGCTATGTATACCGGAATTGCAACCGATACCGGCTGCTTTAAGTATTCAAATGTTACCGCAAAAACACACATAATAGCATCAAAATTATACGAGTATAATATAGATGCTGCCGAAATCAACAAAATTATGTTTGATACAAAATCCCGAAAGCTTTTAGAGCTTGAACGAATGGTGCTTGATACGGCGGAATATCATTTTGATAACAAGTGTATTTTATTGACAGTTACGGCAGAAATGCAACAAAAAACCGGTTGCGGCGGCTCCGACCTTGAAGGTATTGCCGTAATTTCAAGAAGCATTGAGGGTGTTATCGCCGGAATTTCCATTAAGCAGACCGATGATGATTTGTTTAAGATTTCGCTCAGAACCTATCCCCCGCTTAATGCCTCGGATATTTGCAACCGTTTGGGTGGCGGCGGACATAACTCTGCTGCGGGAGCTACCGTAAGAGGTACTCTTGCAGAAGTAAAGCAAGCCGTTCTTTCGGCGGTAAAAGCCGAAATGGAGGAAAAAAATGCAGGGATTTCTGCTTCTTAACAAGCCTTCCGGCATAACCTCATTCGGAGCAATAGCCAAAATAAGACATTTAACAAACGAAAAGCGGATAGGTCACACCGGTACGCTTGACCCTATGGCAACCGGCGTTTTACCGATATTTTTAGGTCGTGCAACCGCACTTTCCTCTTATCTTCTTGAATCGAAAAAAGCCTATACCGCTACCGTAAAATTAGGTATCCAAACCGATACCTATGATATTACGGGTAATATAATAAGCGAATCGCCGGTTACGGTTAAAAACGCCGATGTCATAAATGCACTTCAAAAATTTAAGGGAGTTATAAAGCAGACCCCGCCTATGTACAGCGCCATTAAATAAGACGGCATTAAAATGTATGAACTGGCACGCAGGGGCGAAACTGCGGAAATTCCGGAACGCACGGTTGAAATTTTTGATTCGAGCCAAACCGAAGCTTTAAACAGTGAAAACGAATTTAAAATTTCGGTTACAGTATCAAAGGGAACATATATCCGCTCGCTTGCAAATGACATCGGAAAAGAACTCGGTTGCGGCGCAACACTCACAAAGCTTGAGCGCACAAGTGTTTCGGGTTTCGATATTAAGGATGCCGTGAGTCTTGATAAGCTAAACATTGATAACATACCGTTATATATAAAAAGTGAAGAGCTTGCCGTAAACCATTTTGATTTTGTTGATGTTACGGAAAAGCAGGCTATCCGCTTTTCAAACGGCGGTCAACTTGATTTTGAAAGGCTTAAAATATCTCCCCCTTATGAAGGGCAGATATTACGGGTAAAGCACGGCAATGTTTTTTTAGGGCTCGGCTTTGCAGACACTATTAAAAATCAACTTGCGGTTAAATGTGTAATAAATCGCATATAACATAAAATTTCGGAGGGGATTTTTACGAAAAAGGCCATAGCACTCGGCACATTTGATGGGCTTCATTCAGGTCACAGAGCTGTGCTTGACTGTAAAAATTATGAGCTTTATGTTCTTTGCTTTAAAATTCCCCCAAAATCGGTAATACTAAAATCCGATGGGCTTATAATGCTGCCTGATGATAAAAAGTCGGCACTTATCGGATTCGGCGCAAAAAAGGTTGTATTTTTGGATTTTAACGAAGTAAAGGATATTTCAGAAAACGATTTTTTAAACGAAATATTCGAAAAATATAAACCGGATTTAATTTCCTGCGGTTTTGATTTCCGCTTTGGCAAAAACGCAATCGGAAATACCGAAACAATTAAAAGCTTTTGCAGGGAAAAAGGTATTAAAGCAAAAATTGCTCCGGCGGTGTTAAGCAACGGTGTTCCGATAAGCTCAACCGCAATAAGAGATTTAATTTCAAGCGGAAATATTCCATTGGCAAATGAACAGATTTTAGGCGGTTTCGGGTTTACCGCACCCGTTATTCACGGTGATGAGCGTGGCAGAACAATCGGTTTCCCTACCATAAACCAAAAATACCCGGAGCTTTTGGTTAAGCCGAAATTCGGAGTGTATTCATCAATAATAATTATCGAAGGCCGTGAATATGATTGCATTACAAACATAGGTATACGGCCGACATTTAAAACAAACGAATGCTTTTGCGAATCTTATGTCTTAAACTTCAAAGGTGATGTTTACGATAAAAGTGTAACATTAAAGCCTAAAAAATTCATAAGAAACGAAAAAAAATTCGACAGCATAATCGAACTGAAATCAGCTATCGAAAATGATATAAAAAATATGTAAGGTGGGATTTTTATGAAAAAATCATTAAGAATTATTTCATTTGTTTTGTGTTCTGTAATCTTACTTGCTTTATGCTCGTGTAATAAAGTAACAAACACAAGCAGCAACCGAAAAACCGTAACGGTCGGCAAGAAGAAATATGAAAATGTTGAAATTCCGAAAATTTCCTCTCAAGATGAGGTTATGCCGACATATTTTGATATAAGCCTTTATAATTTTGAAAACTATTCGGATTTGTATTTAGGGGATGATTTTGAATACAAAATCAATTATGTTGATGATGAAATAACACTTCCGATATCTTACAGCGAATTCACCGAAGCAGGATTCACACTTAAAGAATCAACCGAATACAACGAAAACTCTGTAATACTTGCAGGTAAAAATTTATCGACTCAGTTTTTAAACAAAAACGGAAATGTTATAGATGCGCTTTTCTTTAATGATTCAGATAAGTCGGTAGAGCTTAAGAATTGTGAAATTGTTAAACTTTCGGTTTTGGAAAACTGTATATTAGACGAAAACAGCGCATACGGTACATTCTTTGCAAACGGTATTACCAACCAGTCGGCGATTACAGATATTGTTGAATTTTTGGGCGCTCCCTCGCATTTTTATGCAGTAAGTAAAAGCGAATACTATCTTGATTACTTTTTGTCACATGATGATATAAGAAGCCGTATAACAATCTACATTAATCCCCAAGATGACACAGTAAGAAAAATCGAATTTTCAAAATACAGTTAAGGAAAGAAAAATGAAAAAATCTTGTGCATTTTCTGCGGCAGATATTATTCTGCCTAAAAACATTACCGAAAAATGGCCTGTGATTGCCTGTGACCAATATACATCAGAGCCTGAATATTGGGAAAGTGTTAAAGAATTCACTAAAGATGAAGAAAGTACATTAAACTTTGTTTTAC
The DNA here is from genome assembly GCA_045615965.1 of Acutalibacteraceae bacterium. Classification (GTDB taxonomy): domain Bacteria; phylum Bacillota; class Clostridia; order Oscillospirales; family Acutalibacteraceae; genus UBA737. The sequence continues at coordinate 777 of JAZLFV010000082.1, read as the reverse complement.
CCGAATGCTATCTAAGCGATGATAACACCGAAAAAATAAAAGAAATCAACCGAAATATGCAAAGCTTCATTAACGGAGATTCATTTAATGTATACCGTGATGCTTTAATATATGTTGAACGAACCCAGTCTGACGGAAGAATACGGCGTGGTATTGTAGGCAAAATAGACCTATCGGCATACGACTATATGCCTGATTCAAGCGCCGAAATAAGGGCAACCGAAAAAACTGTTGTTTCTAGAATACCGCCACGGGTAAACATACGAAAGGATGCTCCGCTTGAGCTTCCGCACGCAATGCTCCTGATAGATGATTGCGCAGACTCGGTTATAGGCATTTTAAGTGCAAAAAAAGAGCAGTTTAAAAAGCTTTATGACATAGACATTATGAAAAACGGCGGACACATATGCGGCTATCTTTTAGATGAAGTGAGCATAAACGAAGTTTTAAACGCACTTGTTGATTTAAAGGAAAAAAATAACGGATTTTTGTTCTGCGTTGGTGACGGTAATCATTCTCTTGCCGCCGCAAAGGAATGTTATAATTTATGCGGCAGCGAAAAAAGCCGTTATGCTTTAACAGAGATTGTAAATATCCACGATTCCTCACTTTCTTTTGAACCGATATACAGGGTTGTTTTTGATGTAGACTTCGATAAGATAATAAAAGGCTTTGTTGATTTTTGCGGCGGTGAATACTCCGGCTCTGATGCCCAAGCTTTTAAGGTTATATCAGCAAGCAAAGAAATCAATCTGAAATTAAAGCCAAAATCAAAGC
>JAZLFV010000081.1:0-5250 GCA_045615965.1 Acutalibacteraceae bacterium | reverse complement strand
AACCGAAAAGGCGGCATCTTTAATACGTGGCGTTTGTGCGGCTTTCAAAAACAACGGATATAATATAGGCGGTTTTGACGCTTATACTACCTCAAGTGTTTTAAAGGGTTCGGGACTTTCGTCTTCCGCAGCATTCGAGGTTTTAGTGTCAAACATAGTAAACGGATTATATAATTCAGACAGCGTTGATGCTGTTTCTATTGCAAAGTATTCGCAGTTTGCCGAAAGAGAGTATTTTGGAAAACCATGCGGTCTGCTTGACCAGATGGCAAGTTCCGTAGGCGGTTTTACCTATGCCGATTTTAACGATCCTGCAAATCCCGTTATTGAAAAAATAGACATTGATTTATCAAAATCGGGATATACTCTGTGTGTAGTAGATACGGGCGGAAATCATGCCGATTTAACGCAGGATTATGCAGATATTACCATTGAATGTAAAAATGTAAGCACTATGCTTGGCGTCGAATTTTTGCGTGATGCAGACGAAAAAAAGTTTTATTCCGAACTTGCTAGAATCAGAAAAGTTTGCGGTGACCGTTCAGTTTTAAGGGCATTTCATTTTTTCAATGAAAATGCAAGGGTAACAAATCAGTGCAAGGCACTGAAAGAGGGCAATTTTGATGAATTTTTTACCCTTGTAAACGCTTCGGGTGAATCCTCATATAAGTATTTGCAAAATATATATTCGCCGTCTAATCCGTCAGAGCAGGGACTTTCTCTGGCACTTGCACTGACACAACAATTTATCGGTAAAGACGGTGCGTGCAGGGTACACGGCGGTGGCTTTGCAGGAACAATACAGTGTTACATAAAAAATGAAAGCCTAACGGATTATAAAAAAATGATAGATGCAGTATTCGGAGAGGACAGTTGTGTAATTTTAAAAATACGCCCCGTAGGCGGATATGAGATAAAATAATACATAATTTGATAACTTTATCCAACAAGAAAACCACCCAAATGGGTGGTTTTCTTGTTGTGATTTGACTACGGAATGGCATAAGGGTTATTTGCCGTAAAAATTGGCTAATGAAGTTGAACCGACTAAATTTATATTTTGTCGGCAAAGCCGATACCGTTTCTCTTATATTATCTCTTCTCTCTTATCGTTTATTTGGAAAAGTCGTCGGCTTTTAGAGAAAAGAGAAAATGTAAGAGATAAAAGTCGAAATCACATCATTCATTGAATCAGAACGGTAAAACCGAAACAGATTTCTTTTTCCGACAAGCGATACCGTTCCGCCAATTCCGGTCCGCAGGAATGCGAGCCCAATCCCGAATTTTTATAATCAATCCGCAAATGCACAAACCCGTCTTTTTGCAATTCGTCAGTGTGTGTGGCTTGATCTAACATCTTGATTCCATAATTGGAAACTGAAAATTCAAACTGTCCGTCGGTTTTGAAAATCAAATTGCCAATTTCCAACCGTTTGGTATCGGTATGATTGCCGTGCTCCTGCGGTCTAACATACGGCACATATTCTTTTTCGGCATCGCTCTCATAAAGACCGATTTTGGTGCCGTGACACATATCCCGATAATTCTCGGCAGGTCCTCTGCCGAAATAACGAAATCGGTTGTTTTGTGCCGGCAATAAAAATTCATAACCCAATCGCGGTAGCCATACCGTATCTTCCCGAACCGTTCCGTTCAAAGAAACCTCAATTGTTCCGTCTGTACCTACGGTATAAGTAGCAATATAACGGAAAAACGGTTTCCGTGAAACACCGGCAAGAGACCCTGAAACCGTAACGGTTCCGTTATGAATGGTGCAATCATAAACCTTTGAAAACGGTGTATCAATATTTTCACCCTGCCAAATATTGATCTTATTCCAAAGCACCTTGATACGCGTTTCATTATCGGTGGGGGCCCGTCTCGCCGAAAGCATCGGTACTGCGCAAAGCTGTTCTTCCCCGTTCACCTCAATACTTTCAAAACCGCCGTAAATCTTGGAAAAAACATAACGGAAATGCTGACCGACAAAAACGATCTGACGGTCATCTTCGATATAGTTTTGAAACGGAATTATTTTTTCCTCCGCTTTTTTAGCGGGTTTTACCGAATGTTGCTCAAAGGCGACTTCCCTGCCGTCTTTCCAAAGTGAAAGATTTAAAAATGCACCCAGTTTACAGTCTTTTTGAGGTAAATTCAAATCAATAACCGTGCTTTCATGCGGTGCAAGTGTGAGCGTCTTTTCCTCGGTTTCCACGGCTTCGCCGTCTGTTTCGTAAGAGAGTACCAATGTACATTCGCAAAAATCGGTAAAATCATAGCAGTTTGTTACAGTCAGGGTTTTGCCGTCCCAAGAACTGTGCATAGGCTGATACGCCGCTTTGACTTCCAGCGTACCCGCTTTAAAGGAACGGTCGGAAAAAACCATGCCGTCACAGCAGAAATTTCCGTCATGCGTCAATTCGCCTGCAAAATCACCGCCGTATCGCTGTACACCGTCCACAACCACCGTATGGTCTGCCCATTCCCAAACACAACCTCCGATCAATTTATCATAGCGGTAAAACAGTTGATTATAATTCCATACATCACCGGGACCGTTGCCCATAGCGTGGGAATACTCACACAAAAATATCGGTATATCAACGGCATCGTCTTGTGCATACTGTTCTAAATCATGGATGCCGGGATACATCCACGAATACACATCGGCATGATGTATGTCGCCTTTCCGAGATGCGTCCTCCTCATGAACCAGCCGCATATGATCGCGGTTTTTAAGCCATTTCGCCATTTTAATGCGGTTTTCCCCATGTCCGCTTTCGTTTCCGGTCGACCACATGATTATCGAAACATTGTTTTTAAACGGCTCAAACGCACGTTGCATCCGCGAAATATGTTCGTCTGCCCATTCAGGATTTGAGCAGGGCCAATCGTTACTTTCTGCATCAAACCCGTATGTAACATTCGGATATCTTCTTAAAAAACCGTGTGTTTCCATATCGGTTTCCAAAACGACATAAAACCCCAATTCGTCACACATCTGCAAAAATGCCGGTGTGGGCGGATAATGTGAAGTACGAACGCAGTTGATATTCAGTTCTTTCATGAGAAGCAGATCTTTTTTTAGTTCTTCGTCGGTTTCGTACCAGCCATTTTGCGGATGCGTATCATGGTGGTTCACCCCATGCAGCTTGACCTTTTGCCCATTGATCAGCAACGCATGGTTTTCGTTAATACTGATTTCCCGAAGTCCGCATTTCAGCCGAATAATTTCTGCTTCTTTTTCAAATTCAATCTCATAAAGATACGGCTTTTCAGCGTTCCACAACTTTGGATTTTGGGGTGCATACTCAAATCCGTCGGTCTCTTTCTGTTCATAAAGCAATTTGCCGTCCTCAAAGATGCGTACCGTTGCTACGCCGTCTAATTTCACCTGAAAACTTTGTGCATTCGGCAAAATCTCAATATCCCGAAGATGGTTTTCAGGACGTTGCAAAATATAGCAGTCTCGGAAAATGCCGTTAAACCGAAAACAGTCTTGATCTTCTAAATAAGAGCCAACGCACCATTTTAACACCTTGACTCGTACCGTATTGGTTCCCGCAGTCACAAAGTCGGTGATTTCAAATTCCGCCTGCAAATGACTGCCTTGTGTAAAACCGACATACTGCCCGTTCACATAGACAAATCCGCAACTTGCCACGCCCTCTAATACAAAATAGACCCGTCCCCACAAAGAATTGAGTTCAAAGGTTCTTTCATACACGCCGCAGGGGTTCTCATCCGGCACATAGGGCGGATCCACAGGATAGGGATAATTGATATTAGAATAATTCGGATTTTCGTATCCCAAAATCTGCCAACAGGACGGTACCGCAATCTGATCCCAATTTTCAATCTTTTCGGGTACGTCAAGATCCCTTTTAAAATAGGCAAATTTCCATATTCCGTTTAAAAGCATATATTCGCTTTTGCCGGACGGAATATAGTAACTTCTCGGCGGCAATCGGTTTTCCGATGTTTGTCTAATATTCTCATAAACTCTAATCATAGTATTTACTCCTATTAAATATAACGGCATATAGCGTTTAATACAATTTCTGCGACGCTTGCGGCAAGTAGTGTTATTACACAACAATCAAAAAAATATAAAAACCATAATCATTTGAAATTTTGATTAATATGTTTTATAATTCCCCTTATTTAATTTAAAAAATTAAATAAGGGGATCGTGTAATTTCTATTTATTAATTCGATGTTTGATTTTCAACAAATTCGTTAAGCGTCTTAACATTAGAATTAATTGTATTTTGCAACGAAGCAATAGCAGTTGCAACCTGCGAAGGATCTTTCTTTATTGTATCTAAGAAAACAGATTGCGCCGTTCCGGTTATACCCTTACTTCCAAAAGTTAAATAAAAGTTTTGGCTAGCTGTAGAAAACTTGTTTGTCAACTGGAAGAAGAATGTTTCGGCTTCGCTGTTTACAAACGCTGAAGACAAATCGTAATTATTCACATCAAGATAGTATCTTAAAAATCCACCTGCTGCGACGGGATTTTTAGCACCCCTAATTATTCCCCAACCACGTAGCAAACCTGTTTGAACGGCTTTTTGACTTTCGCTGTAATCCGGCAAGAATGCGAATCCTATGCTATCCGGGTTCATAGTTGACCAATATCCGGTTTTTTTGCAACCAAAAGCATTTGTTAAAGCAATTCCTACTCTACCGTTCAAAAATGCATCTCTGTATGCATAATCACCAACGCCACGGATAAGTCCGTTTTTAATGCATGTTGACAAATATCTCGAAACATCTGTAAGCATAGTGTTCGTTCCGTTGGCAAACTTTCCGTTTTCCCATTTATAATATCCTGCGCCAACACATCCTACAACCGTTTCCCAATCAAGATAACCGCCGGTATATTCAGGTCCCAATGCCTTAACTTCAGTCATAATCTTTGTCATGGCATCAAAAGTCCACTTGCCTGCCTCATAGTATTCCGTAGGTGTCGTTATGTTATTATCCTCTAATAGTTTCTTGTTATAAAAAACACAATCGGTTTCATTCCAAATGTTACCCACTGTATTCAACAAATATGTTTTTCCGTTTATTGTTGAAACATCAAAAGTGCCTTTTTCCCAAATTGGGTCATTTCTGTTTATTTTTGCAACATCAATAGGTTGCAATACGGATAAGCATCCCGGAAAATCATTGTTTGAAAAATAAATGTCGGGAGAATTTCCGGAAGCTACCATACCGGCAATTTCATTAATATAATTTCCCTGA
>JAZLFV010000080.1:0-3383 GCA_045615965.1 Acutalibacteraceae bacterium | reverse complement strand
TAATTGTTCCGTTGTTCAGCATATACAATTTACCGCTTGAAAGATCTACAACGCCGATTTCGTCTTTTGGCGGTTTGGGGGCGGAATAATTAGGGGCTTTTGGAACATTTTTGTTTGCTGTTTCAGAAATTGGCTTTGTGTCGATTTTGTTCTGCATAGGGGTACTATGCGTTGCATTACTTTTGCTTGAGAAAAGGCTTCGCAATTCGCCCCACAAGGTTTGAAGTTTGCTGCTTTCTTGTTTTTCAGTTGTGCCGGATTTTATCTCTGTTTGAGATGCAATTGGTACAGCTTTCGACGGTTCTGCTTTTGCCGCGGGAATTTTCAAGTCATCAAAAAACAGTTTGACATTTTTGTACCTTTTCTTATAATCCAGCTCCAATGCTTTTTCAATGGCATCGGAAACACATCTTGGCGTTTCGGGAATTAGTGAATCTACAGTTTCAAGTTTTGCACCGCCGCTCAGTCTATCCATAGAATCTGGCGGTACCATACCTGTTACTGCTGCATAATAAGTGGCAGCTAAACCGTAAATATCAGTCCAGGGTCCTTGGTTGCCTGAGGTTGAATACTGTTCTGGCGGAGCGTAACCTGGTTTAAGCAGAATCGATAAACTTTTATTTTCAGAACTGGCAAAATTTCTTGCTGCGCCGAAATCAATTAGTCTGATTGATTCATCATGGCAAACATATATATTCTCAGGAGTTACATCTCTGTGAACTATGCCGGCTTTGTGTATTTCCATTAAAGCGCTGCCTATCACAAGCAGTATGTTCATTGCATCGTCTGGAGAAAGTCTGCCGCCGTTGTGCTTGATTTTTCTTCTTAGGTTTTCTCCTTCCAACAATTCCATGGAATAATACGCTGTATTGTTTTCTTCAAAAAGAGAATAAATATTTACCACCGTAGGATTGTTGATGAGTTTTTTTATTGTTTGTGCTTCTTCAATGAACGAATGCTTACAGTGCTCAAATAATCTTTGCTTGTCGTCACTGACGGCTTCTATGTTTCCGTCGGAGCCGCGAACTGCAAATTCGGAAGGCATATACTCTTTGATTGCATATTTTGTGCCATTTTTCAAGTCAAAGGCAGCGTATGTTATACCAAAACCGCCTATGCCGAGAGGAATGCCCACATAGTATCGGTTATTCAATATTGTTCCGAGCGGCAATGCATTTTTTGAAAGTTCAAATGTTGATACATCGAATCCGCAAGAATGACATACACCATTCGTTATTGTTTCAGAAAAGCAAGAAGGGCATCTGTTTATTTCTGCCACATTTTTCACCTCAAAAGACAACAGATATAGAAGTTAATCCCGCGTTGATGGAGTCTCCAGACGATAACTCTGATTTAGTCGACAATTTAATTCCGTTTACAAAAGTACCGTTGGATGAATTCAGGTCTTCAATAAATAATTTACCATCCAAATTGTGTATGCAAAAATGTTGCCGACTCATCTTGTAATCTTCTACACATAAATCGCAGCTGCTGGCACGCCCCACGAAAATACCATTTGTAATATTGAAGCTGGCTTTCGTAGAACCGGTTTTTCCATTGGAAATATTAAAAGTGACGGAAATCCCAGTATTTTTTATTACATGTTTAACTTCGATATCGCTTTCGTTAACGGACACAAACAGCTCTTTAACATGCTCGACATTTTTCTTTTTCATCATCACCTTCAAAAAAACAAACGCGCAAGCCAATACAACAATTGCTATGAAAAACGGCAATGCTGCTTTTAAGTATTTAACGAAAAGCGGAGTTGCATTTAGTGTTAATACATATTCGCTTTCGATTGCGTTCTTTTCAAGTGAGTTGTCGGTAACTCCTTTGAAAAGAATGGTTATATCGCCGCTATATACCGCCTCTTTAAATGCTACATTCATAACAGCATTTGAATAGCGGATTGAATCGACTGCGATTTCCTTTTTATTGGCATAAGTCACAGAAACCGAATTGGTATTAACGCCTATAATATCTTCTGAAAATGATACTGTTAAAACATTGTTTTCTTTAGAGTAATCTGTCTTTATCACTTTCGGGGCAGAGTTGTCTTTTTGGGATTCTGCCATGTTGACAGTAACTGTTATGGGAGCCGAATTACTGATGTTAACTGTTAAATCTGCGAAATGTTTATCGCAATAATTAGTTTTGTTGTCAAGTTTTATAAACCAGGATGAATTGATATCATCAATAAGCTTTGAAAATTTATCACTGCAATCATAAGTATTGAATTCTACGATAGTGCCGCCTGTTTTCCTGCAGATTTCTGCAAATGTATTGATATTTTGCTCGTAAGTGTCGGATACACACATACCGTAAAGAGGCAGGGAGTGGTCAACCAATCCCTTCACTTCTCCATCGGTAGTACTTCCAGAATAACTGTTGTCAATACCATCTGAAAAAACTAACGCATATTCTCTGTCAAACTTACCGGTTACTTTTTGCGAGAGTTGTTGAATCAACACAAGAGTGTCGTTAAAATCAGTAGCACCGCCGTTACGTTCCAAGCCATTTACAGCATCTTTTATTTCTTCAACACTTTCACCACCGCTTAATATTTCTTTGACGTCATCACCAAATGTGAGCAAAACAATTTCATCATTTTGGTTGATGTTTTCGGCAAATTGCGCGATGCAATCCTTTATACAATTGAAATATGGCATACTGATAGAGGTGGAAATATCAATAAGTATATAGATGCGGCTTTTCACTTTGCTTTCGCTGTATTTGAAAACATCGGAAATTTCTATGTTTTCGGAATCGAGAGTTGCTTTTACATCTTCTTTGTTTAATTCTTTAACATTTTTAATTTCTACTGTGATTTCTGGTAACGCAACTTCAACCGAACCTATTGCTGCCATCTGTATAGCAATGCAATCAACAAATGATAATACTGCAACAATAATTGCAAGCATTATTGCAAATACTTTTTTCATTACCAACATCTGCCCTCTTTGCAATAATTAATAAAAATAAATTCGCTGTTTCCTGCTTTTATGCGGTCGTTTTCCTTAAGCGGTACTCCGATTTCTATCGCTGTATCATTTAAATAGGTTAAGCTGTTACCGGGAGTAAGGTAAAAACTGATATTTTTCGTGTCATATATAATTGAAAAATGTGGGCCATTGGAGATGCTTTCGTCATCAAGTAAGCGTATATCCATTTCCAAGGATCTGCCTGCAAAATTTCTGCCTGCCAATACGGAAAAACTACGCCCTTTGGAAGGACCGTCTACACATACCAGCCAACCTGCGATTGGATTTACGGTCGAATTTTTTTTATAAATCCCGATAGTTTTATCGCATTCGGAAACATTTACACCGTAAGCCTCTGTGACCATGTCATCCAGTCCAAGTGAAACAGCAAGAGTCTTT
>JAZLFV010000079.1:0-4562 GCA_045615965.1 Acutalibacteraceae bacterium | reverse complement strand
AACGCCGTTTGGCTGCCCTGTTCCGACAGTTAAAATTTCAAGTAATACACCGCTTTATAATAAGAAAAAAACTTGGATAGACTTTAACGCAGGCAGACTTCTTGACGGCGAAGACATAAAAGATGAATTTTTTGATTTTGTTATAGATATTTGTTCGGGAAAACAGACAAAATCCGAGCTTTTAGATAAAACCGAGCTTGCAATATTCAAAGACGGGGTAACACTTTAAGGAGAAAAAAATGGGAATAATTAACGATAACTTTTTACTTAAAACCGAAACAGCAAAAAAACTTTATAATGTCGCAAAGGATATGCCGATAATTGACTATCATTGCCATATAAATCCGAAAGAAATAGCCGAAAACCGAAAATTCGATAATATTACTCAGGTTTGGCTGGGCGGTGACCACTATAAATGGCGTCTTATGCGTTCAAACGGTGTGGATGAAAACGAAATTACGGGTAACACAGATGACTTTACAAAGTTTTTAAGATTTGCCGAAATGCTGCCTAAAGCAATAGGCAACCCTATGTATCATTGGTGTCATTTGGAGCTTAAAAGGTATTTTGGCTATGACGGCGTTCTAAACGGTGATACCGCAAGAGAAGTATACGATTTATGTAACAGGAAGCTTCAAAGTGACGATATGACCGTAAGGGCAATTATCGAAAAATCAAATGTTAAAATGATAGGTACAACCGATGACCCTATTGATGACCTTAAATGGCATAAAATCTTAAAGGAAGATAAAACCTTTAAAACTGCCGTTTGCCCGACATTCAGACCCGATAACGCCGTAAATATTGACAAAACCGGTTTTATAGACTATATTAATAAACTGTCAGGTGTATCAAACATTGATATAAAAACCGTAGACGATGTTAAGGATGCCCTTGCAAAGAGGCTTGATTATTTCTGTGAAATGGGTTGTAAAGCCACCGACCACGGTCTTGATTATATTATTTACGAGCCGGCAACGGGCTTTGCCGTAAACGATATTTTCAAAAAAGCAATGAACGGCGAGCGTATAACACAATCGGAAGCCGACCAATACAAAACCGAAATAATGCTCTTTTTGGGTGAAAAAATTGCCGAAAAGGGAATTGTTATGCAGCTTCATTACGGCGCACAGAGAAATACAAATGATTTAATGTTTAAAAAGCTCGGCGCTGATACGGGATTTGACTGTATTTCGGTTAAAAACTGCGGTGAGGCATTAACGGGATTTCTTGATGCTTTAAATAAGAAAAACAAACTGCCTAAAACAATCATTTATTCACTTAACCCAAACGATAACGAGCTTATTGATACTGTGCTCGGCTGTTTTCAAGGTACAGAGGCGCAGGGCAAAATTCAGCACGGCTCTGCTTGGTGGTTTTCTGATACAAAAAGCGGAATGGAAAATCAGCTTAAATCGCTTGCAAATTTATCACTTCTCGGAAACTTTATCGGAATGCTGACCGATTCAAGAAGCTTTTTATCCTATACTCGCCACGAATACTTCAGAAGAATACTTTGTAATTTGATAGGTGAGTGGGTAGAAAACGGAGAATATCCAAACGATTCAGAAACGCTTGAAACTATCGTAAAGGATATTTCGTATAATAACGCTTTAAAATATTTTAATATATAAGAAGGTCATTAAAATGGAAAAATTTATCCCCGTTGTAGTAATTAAAGAATTATCCGAAACGGATAAAATTTTAACTGCTCTTAAAAATGTCGGAATTAACTGTGCTGAAATCACATTCAGAACAGCCTGCGCAAAAGAGGCAATCGAGTATGCGATTAAGAATTACCCTGATATGTCAATAGGTGCAGGAACGGTAATAAATGCCGAACAATGCAGGCAGGCGCTTGATTTAGGCTGTGAGTTTATTGTTTCTCCCGGCTTATCTGCCGATGTTGCAAAGGTTTGCAAGGAAAGAAATATCCCTTATTACCCCGGTTGCGTAACTCCTACCGAGATTATGCAGGCATTAGAGCTTGGACTTACAACGCTTAAATTTTTCCCTGCCAATGTCTATGGCGGACTTAAAGCACTTAAAGCTCTTTCGGCACCGTTTCCGCAGGTTAAGTTTATTCCCACAGGCGGAGTAGATAGGTCTAATATAGACGAATTTTTAGAGTTTGATAAAATAGCCGCTATCGGCGGCAGTTTCTTTGTGAAAGAAGCACTTGAAAAGATGGAGGAAAACAAATAATGAAAGTAGTAACCTTTGGTGAAATAATGTTGCGTTTAGCCCCTAACGGCTATTATAGGTTTTTTCAAGATGACCAAATGCAGGCTACCTTCGGCGGAGGCGAAGCAAATGTTGCCGTATCGCTTGCAAATTTCGGAATAGAGTCAAGATATGTAACAAAGCTTCCTGCTCACGCAATAGGTCAAGCCGCCGTAAATTCTTTGCGTTATTTCGGCGTTGATACCGATTTTATTGCCCGTGGCGGAGAGAGAGTAGGTATTTATTACCTTGAAAAGGGTGCATCGCAAAGAGGAAGCGTATGTATTTATGACAGAGCGCATTCTTCAATACAGACCGCAAGCAAGGATGATTTTGATTGGGACAAAATATTTGAAAACGCCGATTGGTTCCACTTTACGGGCATTACTCCCGCTCTTGGCGGAAATATGGTGGAAATCTGCAAAGAGGCTTGTATAAAAGCGAAAGAAAAGGGAATTAAGATTTCCTGCGACTTAAACTACAGAGGAAAGCTTTGGACAAGGGAAGAAGCAAGAAAAGCTATGACCGAGCTTTGCAAATATGTTGATGTTTGCATTTCAAACGAAGAAGATGCAAAAGATGTATTCGGTATTGAAGCCGAAAATACTGATATTAACGGCGGAAAGCTCAACAAAGAGGGATACAAGTCGGTTGCAAAACAGCTTGCCGATAAATTCGGTTTCAAAAAGGTAGCCATTACACTTCGTTCGTCAATAAGTGCTAACGATAATGATTGGGCGGCGATGCTCTATGACGGCACCGATTATAATTTCTCAAAAGAATACCATCTGCACATAGTAGACCGTGTGGGCGGCGGTGATAGCTTCGGCGCAGGGCTTATCTACTCGCTTTTAAGCGGTAAAAACAGCAAGGATGCAATAGAATTTGCTGTTGCCGCATCGGCGCTTAAACACTCAATCGAGGGCGACTTTAACCGTGTTACCGTATCTGAAGTAGAAAAGCTTGCCGCAGGTAACGGCTCGGGCAGAGTGCAGAGATAATATAGTTTTTTAAATATTTTTCCGAGGATTCTTAATGCTTTCAGAGTCCTCGGATTTTTGCGTATAAAAGCATTAAGAACAATGAGGATTCCATAGAAAGCAATACGTAACTTAAACAGCAGGATACAGCGGCTGATTTGACGAATTTTACAAATTTTTGAATTGACAAGCGTGCCTCAATATGTTAAAATAATATGGATTTTAATGTGGGTTTTAGTGTTTGCTTATACATTCCCATTTTGATTAAAGGATGATAAAATTGGCTTTTAAAAACAAAGGAAGTTTTGAAAAATTTTCGGATAGGGTATGGCTTTCTTCACCTACTATGCACGGCGAAGAAATTAAGTATGTAACCGAGGCGTACAATACCAATTGGATGTCTACAATAGGCGAAAATATCAATGAAATAGAAAAGCTGATTGCAGAAAAGACGGATGTCGGATATGCTGTTGCTCTTTCTTCGGGAACTTCTGCACTTCATTTGGCGGTTAAGCTTGCAGGAATAAAAAGCGGTGATAAGGTTTTCTGTTCTGATATGACATTTGCCGCAACAGTAAACCCGATAGTTTATGAAAATGCAGAGCCCATCTTTATTGATACCGACTACACAAATTGGAATATTAATGTAAATGCTTTAAGAAGAGCCTTTGAGCTTTATCCCGATGTTAAGTTTGTTATGGCTGCCAATCTTTACGGTGTGCCCGGAAAATTAGACGAAATCAAAGAAATTTGTGATAAGCACGGCGCAGTTTTAATAGAGGATGCCGCAGAGTCGTTCGGTGCAACCTATAAGGGAAAGCCAACCGGCTCATTCGGCGATATAGGTGTTATAAGCTTTAACGGAAATAAGATTATAACCGGTTCTTCGGGCGGTATGTTGCTTACAAATTCAAAGCAGCAGGCAGATGAAGCACGCAAGTGGTCAACACAGTCAAGGGAAAACGCACCTTGGTATCAGCACACACAGCTCGGCTATAATTACCGTATGAGCAATGTTATAGCAGGAGTGGTACGAGGTCAGATTCCTTATCTTGAAAAGCATATTTCTCAAAAGAAAGCTATATATGAGCGCTATAAGGAAGGCTTTAAGGATTTGCCCGTTACTATGAATCCGTTTGACGGAAGCACAACAGTTCCGAATTATTGGCTTTCTTGTATTTTAATCGATAAAGATGCTATGTGTAAGCAAACAAGAACGGATAATGAGGCTTCTTATATTCCCGAAAGCGGTAAAAGCTGTCCTACGGAAATATTCAACACCCTTGCAAGCTTTAATGCCGAAAGCAGACCAATCTGGAAGCCTATGCACTTGCAACCGATTTATAAAAATAATAAATT
>JAZLFV010000078.1:0-5871 GCA_045615965.1 Acutalibacteraceae bacterium | reverse complement strand
GGGAACTATTTTTCTTTTTGGTTGCGTTGGTGAAATTTTTACTGAAAAAGCAGGGCATTTAAATTTAGGCATACCCGGAATAATGTGTATAGGTGCTGCCGGAGGTGGATATGCGGTTGCCAAATTCGGAGGTAAGGTGCCTAATCCTGTACTTGCATTACTTTCAATTATTTTTGCAATGATTTTTGCAGCTCTCGCAGGCTTGCTTTATTCGTTCCTTACTGTTACACTTCAGGCCAATCAAAATGTTACGGGACTTACTCTTACAACATTCGGCGTTGGATTTATGAAATTCTATTCTAAGAAAATTTATGTTCAGGAGTTATTTGTTGATTCAAGCTCGGCGTTCCAAGATTTATTCGGTATTGCTTCTAATAAAAATCCGTTTGTTCAAATCTTTCTTTCACACGGAATTTTAGTTTATCTGGCAATTATTATTGCTGTTCTTTCATCATTTTTCCTTAAGAAAACAAAATCAGGCTTGTATCTTCGTTCGATCGGAGAAAGCCCTGCAACTGCAGATGCGGTTGGAATAAATGTTTCATTGTATAAATACACATTTATTACTTTAGGCTCGGCTATCGCAGGTCTCGGGGGTTTATATTATGTTATGGACCGTTCAAGCGGTACTCAGTTTGCAGAAGCAGCTATTGATTCTTTCGGTTGGCTTGCAGTTGCTTTGGTAATTGCTTCAATGTGGAAACCAATGCTTGCGGCGGTAGGCTCCATAATTTTCGGAGGACTTTCAATTCTTGATTCAATGCTTAAAACACTTTCATTGTCGCAACAGAAAATTTTTGCAATTTTCCCGTATTTGCTTACAGTTTTGGTGCTGGTTATTACAAGTGTATTAAAGAATAAAAATGCACAGCCTCCCGCACATCTCGGAATGCCGTATTACCGTGAAGATAGATAATTATATTTAATTTCACTTAATAAAATCCGTAGCTTAAATAGCGAATTATCGCATTAAAAGCTACGGATTTTTTATCGAGTATTATAAAAATTATACGTTTATTTGAATAATATTTTTTGCTTTGCACTTTCTATAATTTTTTGAGGTACACGGTAGTATTTAACGATAGGCGTAAGAATTATACCGTTAAAATCAACGACACTTTCAGCATATGGCAGGAGAGAATCATCGGGATGAGCATAGATAATATCCCCATCACGGTAAATTCCGCTTTTATCCTTTTTAACAGCGCCGACCGTTTCGGCATATAAAAGCGAACAGTTATCTTTTATATACCAAAGCCCTTCGGCTAAGCGCATCGTACAACAAAAATATGCTTCATACATTTGCGCTTTTAAATAATCCCACGGGCTTTTTTCTGTCACAATAGTATCAGTACCGGCACCGCCGTTATCTCTTTGTAATGTTGCAAATCCGTTGTGGTAGATTCTTGCAGCTGTTTTTCTGTAGGATTCTTCATTTGTCAGTTTATAAAGTTCCAGAGAAAGCATAAGAGAATCAACTATTGCGCAAGGTTCTGTCCAGCTATCGGGACGCGACCACCAGTTAAGATTTTGGTATGTATAGGTCATACCGCCGCCAAAAACATATAAGTCGTATATTTTCTTTGCTCCGAGTATGTATTTATCTTCATTTGTTACGGTGTACATACGAAGCATTCCACGGGCTGCAGTTAATGTACAATGTGTTTGCGCCCGAAGTTTTGCTTTATCAATGTATAAATATACATCAATCATTTCGTCAAGCAATTCTTTAAGAGATTTATCTTTTGTAAGCTTATAAAAATGTGAAAGCCCGTCAATGCTCATAAAGGCACATCCTATATCGCTTGATAGCAGCCAATTTCCATAGCACCCCGTTTCTTGACCGCTTACACTTCCTGTGTTTTTTGTGGAACGGTCAATCGGATATGTGGCATAATTTCCTTTGGTAGGGATAAAAAGATTTTCGGTAATTTTTCTTGCCAAGTTTAAAATATTATTATCATTAAACTGCTCATAGTACTCGCACAATCCCCGAAGAAGCCATGAATGGCCCGAAAGTTGCTGTTCTGAAAAAACATTGTCTTGTATATTTCCCAAGTAGCCATTACGGTTTAATTTTGTGGGGAGCAGTTTAATCATTTCAGACATACAAGCTATTTTTTTGCCGCTTATTTTATAATGTGAAACAAAACTCAGCAACGCCCTGCCTTCCTTGTCACCGGGCCAGTCATATTGGATGGGTGAAAAAATTTCATCGATTTGATAGTATGATGATTCTGATAACCGTTTATAATTCAGAAAAATGCGTGTGTTTAATTCATTTTCGTTTATAAGCTTTACCATCTGTAACCCCCCCAAGTGTATTTTTTAAAATTATAACATAATTTTTTATATTTTACAACAATAATAAATAATTCTTGGTACAATATGTAATTATTGTAAGTTAAAAACCAATAAAATTGTTTAATTATTTGTATAATTTGCTTGATTTTTGATATACAAATCTACATTCGTATGATATAATTACCGAAGCTAATTGTGTGATTTTATCGCTAGGTAGTGAAGTTATATGTTTAAGATTAAACCTCCGTATTTAGGAGTAGCATATTATCCCGAAGATTGGGATATTTCGGAAGCTGATAAAGATATAGAAAAAATGTGTGAAATAGGCATTAATGTTGCCAGAATCGGCGAATTTGCCTGGCGTAAAATGGAGCCTGAAGACGGTCAATTTGATTTCTCATGGCTTCACTTTATTGTTGATAAATTAAAAGCGGCAGGCATTGGTGTTGTTATGGGTACACCTACAGCCGTTCCTCCGGTTTGGCTTACAAAAAAATATCCTGATATGTTATTTGAATTCAAAAACGGAAGAATCACACAACACAGCGGACGGCGTCACGCTTGCTCAAACCATCCTAAATACATAGAATATTCAGCAAGAATCGTTGAAGAATTGGCAAAAGAGTTTGGAAAAGACGAGGCTATTATAGGCTGGCAGATAGATAACGAAATATATCTTCAAAACGGTGAGGGATGTTTTTGTAAAAGATGTGAAGATAAATATCATCAGCATTTAAAAAACAAATTCGGTACAGTTGAGATGATGAATAAAAGGCTGAATCTTAATTTGTTCAGTCAAGAGTATGATGATTTCGATGAGGTTCCGTTGCCGAGGGATACTTGGGTAAATCCTCATTTACAGCAGGAGTTTTTATTAAGCTCTGGACAAGCGCACATTGACTTTATTGCAATGCAGGCAAAAATTCTTAAAAAATATACCAACGCTCCTATAGGAACCGACCAAGTACCGTTTAACGGTATTAATTGGCGAAAAATGCACGAGCCGCTCGATGTTGTGCAGTTTAATCATTATAATGTTCCGGAAAATCTTTGGGAATGTTGCTTTTGGTTTGATTATTTAAGAACATTAAAAGACAGACCGTTTTGGAATACGGAAACTTCTACCTGCTTTACCGCTTCGACCGGAACATCGGGTAGCATTAAACCTGACGGCTTTTGTTATGCAAATTCCTGGCTATCGTTGGCATTGGGCGGAGAAGCCACGATGTATTGGCTTTGGCGTACACATTGGGCAGGTCACGAGCTTGTTCACGGCTCTGTTTTGGATTCGAGCGGAAGACCTATGTACAGCACAGAGGAAGTTAAAGCCGTTTCGAGGGATTTTAAAAAATGTGCCGATTTTATCAATAACACAAATGTTGATACAAATATAGCGTTGCATTATTCTTCGCTGTGTCATAATATGTTTGCAACTCAACCCGTTGTCGGTGAATTTCAGTATGATGATACTTTAAAAAACTATTTTTATAAACCATTAATTAATTTTGGTATCCGTCCTGATGTTATTGATGAAGCGGCAGACTTATCAAATTACAAAGTTGTTTTTTCTACGTTGATGCTTACTTTAGACCAAGGCGATTTAAGAGAGAGAATAACAAAATGGGTGGAAAACGGAGGTATTTGGGTTACAGGGCCTTTAACTGATATACGCACAAATGACGGCACAAGATATACCGATAGGCTTCATGGAATGCTTGAAAGCTTAACGCCTGCAGTTTTTAAATATTGGTTTCCGGACAAAGAAAAAAGAATTGGTTCCAAATGGAGTAACGGTGATGATTTTGGCGGTAATTTTTATTACGAAATATTTGAGCTAAATAAAGATGCAGACATTGTAAATGTTACGGGCGGTCACAAAGAAGTTATAGGCGGCGCCGTTTTGCAGCGATTTTCTGTCGGAAAAGGTTTTGTTTATGTTTTAGGTACAATTCCTGATGAAAAAGATATGCTTAAACTCATTGCAGAAATTTTGCAAAATGCTGATATTAAGTTTAATAATACAGAGGAAAATACGATTATTGTATCTCCGCGCATAGGTAAAGACACAGAGGGTGTTATATTGGTAGATGTAGGCGGTAAAGGCGGTACATATCATAATCAGGCAAGATTTAAAGATATTATTTCCGAAAAAGTGTTTGAAGATGATATTACTCTTAAACCGTATGAGGTATTAGTTCTTGAAAAGATATAATGTTTTTTAGCTTTGATAACACTATCGGTTGTATTATGATTTTTATAGATTGCTGTTTTGTTACGGCAAATTTTAACTAGGAGTTTTCTTATGGCAAATAATTTTTACCTAATAGGCAATGCTCATCTCGACCCTATTTGGCAGTGGCGGGTAGCGGAAGGGCTTTCTTTAATAAGGTCAACATTCCGTTCCGCACTTGACAGAATGAACGAAAATGCTGATTATAAGTTTACAAGTGCATGCGCCGGTTATTATTTTTGGATAAAAAATATAGACCCTGATATGTTTGCCGAAATTAAACAGCGTGTTGATGAGGGACGCTGGGGAATTGTCGGGGGAATGTGGGTGCAACCGGATTGTAATATACCTTCCGGCGAATCGTTTTGCAGACATTTGCTTTATTCTCAAAAATTTTTAAAAGAGAATTTCGGTAATATTACAAATACAGGCTATAATGTTGATTCCTTTGGGCATACCGCCGCACTTCCGCAGTTGCTGAAAAAATCAGGAATAGATAATTATGTATATATGAGACCTAGCAGAGAACTTGAAAATCCTGATTTGCCGATTGAGAATTTACACAAATGGGTAAGTCCTGACGGTAGTGAAGTTACTGCTTTCAGAATATTTAATGAGTATTGCGGTGATTTATCCGAAGAGAGAGTTAATTCTTTTTCAGATAAACCGCAAAATCAGATGATTTTCTTTGGTATTGGTAATCACGGCGGCGGTCCTTCAAAGGTGCATTTAAAGCAAGCAGAAGTATTAGTTAAAAAAGATAACTATGTTTATGCTACACCAAATGAGTATTTTGAAATTGAAGGCAAAACCGATATGCCTATTGTTTCGGGCGATTTGAAGCATCATTCTGCCGGATGCTATAGTGCAAACAGCAGAATAAAATTTGAGAACAGAAGAAGCGAATGTGAACTCCAATCTGCCGAGATATTTGATACATTGGCAGCCCTTACGGTTGGTGGGGATTACCATAATGCCGAATTTCAAGACGCTTGGCAAAGGGTAATGTTTAATCAATTTCATGATGTTATTGCAGGCTGCTGTATTAAAGAAGCATATACCGATGCTTATAATGCTTTTGGATATGCACGCCAAAAAGCCGCAGAATTACAAAATTTTGCTTTACAGCGTATTGCGGCTAAAATTAAGACAACCGATTTTTTAGATGCTGACTTTTCCGAAATGCGTGACAGATTGTGGTATAGAGATGGCGAGGGTTCACCTATTGTTGTCTTTAATCCTCATCCGTTTATGCTGAAATCATCTGTTAGCTTTGGGGCATATAACGTTACAAGAGTGGTTGACCACAACGGCACCGATGTGCCGTTTCAAATGGT
>JAZLFV010000077.1:0-7058 GCA_045615965.1 Acutalibacteraceae bacterium | reverse complement strand
GTAATCTTTTATGTATGCGGTATACCAAATATCGTATTTTGAAGCATCTGTTCCCGTAAGCTCAAAGAAAATTGCCTCTGCCGAATTGCCTTTCCTATAAAGCTCTGCGCCGTCTGCCACGCTATCAACCCATCCTACATTTGCAAAATGAGCAGCATACGAGACACCGATATCTTCACACTCCGGCGGGTTTATTTGCGCCTTTATTGCCGTTATCGGCGCCATAACATCATTATAGCCTTTCGGTGTTATCTCAAGTATATCTGTAAATTCTTCGTTTCCGATAAGCTTTACCTTACAGTCGGCAATATTATTTGATATTCTCTGCGGATTAATGCCGTATTCCTCTTTTATAGGCTTACCGGTATATATATCGATACCGTCTGCCGAAGCAATAACCACCTGCAAGCCGGAAATCGCCATGCCGCAATCCTCACTACCGCTTTTTTCGCCGTTTTCGGACCAATCAAGCCAGCCTACTCCCTTTAAATATGTTCGGTAATAAACATTATACTCATAAGCCTTACTGCCCTTAAGAGCAAAGCTTACAGCCGATATACAAAGCGAACGTCCTGTTGTTCCTGCAACCGCTTTTGGCTCAACATCTTCCATCCAACCTATATTTTTGCAGTTTACATAGGAAATCACCGATAAATCGCCGTAACCACGAATAGCATCAATCTGAATTGCCTCTATATTATGTGATTCATCTGCCGTACCGCTTATTTCACCTGAAAGCTTATCCTGCATCCAGCCTATGTTTGAAACATGCGTTTTATATGCAAAAACTTGAGTTTTAAAGGCAGGCTTTGTATCTTCGGGATTAAAGGTATCCTTTAAGCAGAGCTTTATTTCGGCAGCGTGAATAGGCAAAGATATACCTTGACTGCCCGAATATTCACCGTTTTTAGCCCAGCCGAGCCAACCGAAAAAGTCAACATTCGAGCGATACCAGATATCATACTTATCGGCATCTTTTCCCGTAAGGTTTATATAAAAGCCCTCCGCCGCAAGGGAACGCCCCGTTGTACCTACCGTTTGCCCTGATGTTAAATTGTTCATCCAGCCTACATTCTGAACATGTATTCCGCAATTAAGCTTCACATCTTCTCTTGTTGAAAATCCGAACTTAAACGCCTCAATTTTATGAGTATTATCGACAATGCCTGCCGTTTCACCCGATTTTTTTGAAGCCATCCAGCCCACATTTGAAACATGTGCCGAATATGTTATGTTGGTATCTAAAAATGCCGGATTTTCGCAAATGGGAGTTTGCATTTCCTCTCCCTTTTCGCATATTTCTATTTCGATTTGATGAATCGGTATTGAAAAGCCCTGACTTCCCGAATATTCACCGTTTTTAGCCCAATTAAGCCACCCGTAGCCCTCAACGCTTGTACGGTATAAAATATCGTAATTTTCGCTTCCCTTACCCGTAAGGAAAATATATATTCCCTCGATAGAAAGGCTTCTTCCTACCGTTCCTGCAATATCTCCCTTTCCCGTTTCCTTCATCCAACCGATATTTGCAACATGAACACCGCAGGAAATATCCAAATCAGAATCGGGAAAATCAAACCTTAAAGCTTCAAGCCTGTGGCTTTGCTCCGGAAGACCTGCCGTTTCACCCGATGAAACAGCCGCTTTCCAGCCTACATTTGAAATATGTGCGCTATAGCTTATAGTCGGCAAAGCAGGGGAAATTTGCTCTTGCTCTGCCATGGCAAACATCGGCAAAGCGCAGATAATTAAAACAAGGCATAATAAAAATGCTGCTGATTTTTTAAGTGTTTTCAAAATAAATCAATCCTTTAAATATATGAAATATATGTATCGTTATATACTGAAATTTCTAAATTTGCGAAATTTTCTTTTACAAGCTCCGCCAAAGGCTCTACGCAAACATCTTCGGTTGCGAAATGGCCTGCATCGAAAAGTGAAATTCCGTGATTCTTTGCAAAGACAAACTGATTATGCTTAACATCTGCCGTAATAAGCGCATCAAAGTTGAGCCGTAATGTTTCTTCTATAAAATTACCGCCTGAGCCTGAACATACAAGCAGTTTTTTTATATGTCTGCCCGCAACATACCTTACGGAAAAATTAAGGCGTGACTTGATTTCCTCTGCAAGAGAATCAGGCGAAGAAATATCGGTTTCGGCGCTGTTTAAAACATAGCCGTCACTCATCATAAGTTTTTTAACATTATTAAGCCCCAAGCGGTTGCAGAGAATATCGTTTACCCCGCCTATTCCGACATCTAAATTCGTGTGCATTGAAATTACCGAAATATTATTCCTAATAATTTCATAAACAACCGAATCGCAAAGCACGGTTTTAATGCCGTCAAATATAACGGGGTGATGGGTAACAATTAAATTTGCACCCTTTTGCTCTGCTTTTTTTACGGCATCAAGCGTGGCATCAAGGGAGCAAAGCACGCCCTTTACCTCTGCTTCGCCGTCACCTATAAGCAGACCGACATTATCAAAATCGCTTGCATCCTCTATCGGGAATTTCTCCGACAAAAGCTTTAAAACATCCTTAACCTTAATCATACTTTTTTATTAAATGAGTCCTTAAGACCTACTGTTCGGTTGAAAATTATATTATCCCCTGCCGAATCCTTATCAACGCAAAAATAGCCCTCACGCATAAATTGAAAGGTATCGCCCGGCTTTACATCTGCAAAGCTTTTATCCACCTTGCAACCCTCAAGCGCGGTTAAGGAATCGGGGTTTAAATTATCTGCAAAGGAGGAAACACCCTCCTCGTCAGACGGATTTTCAACATTGAAAAGCCTATCATAAAGGCGAACGGTTACATCCTTGCAGTTTTGGGCGCTTACCCAATGCAAAGTACCCTTGACCTTCCTTTTATCGGGGGTTTCTCCGCCGAAGCTTTCAGGGTCATAGGTGCAATGAACGGCGGTGATATTGCCGTTTCCGTCTGTTTCGTGGGAGGCATATTTAATATAATATGCGCCCTTTAACCGAACTTCCTTTTCGGGGCATAATCTAAAATATTTTCCGGGAGGATTCAGACAAAAATCGTCTTCCTCGATAAATATTTCCTTTGAAAACATAACCGAGGTTTTGCCCTTTTCGGGTTTATTCGGGTTGATATCGACCTCTATGCTCTCGGTTTTATCGCTCGGATAATTATCAATTATAACCTTTAAGGGTTTAAGCACCGCCATGGCTCTATCGGCATTTTCGTTTAAATAATCCCTTACACAGGACTCCAGAAGCGCATAGTCTATAACGCTGTATGCCTTTGAAACGCCGATTTTATCAACAAAGGTTCTTATAGCCTCGGCAGGATAGCCTCTTCTTCTCATACCGCAAACGGTAGCCATCCGAGGGTCGTCCCAACCCGAAACCAAACCGTCATTCACAAGCTTTAAGCATTTTCTTTTGCTTGTTAAGGTATAGTTTACATTCATTCTTGCAAACTCTATCTGGCGTGGAGGTGTAGGAATTTCGAGCACCTGCAAGAACCAGTTATAAAGCGGACGGTGATTTTCAAATTCAAGCGAACAAAGGGAATGGGTTACACCCTCTTTGGCATCGGAAAGCGGATGCGCAAAGTCATACATCGGGTAAACACACCATTTATCGCCCGTTCTGTGATGGCTTGCCTTTATAACACGGTAGATAATCGGGTCCCGCATATTTATGTTTGAAGATGACATATCTATCTTGGCACGAAGCACCATTTTGCCTTCGTCTATTTTGCCCTCTGTCATCTGCTTAAAGAGCTCTTTTGTTTCCCCGATAGGTCTGTTACGGTAGGGGCTCTCTTTACCCGCTTCGGTTAAGGTTCCCCTCATTTCCTTGATTTCTTCGGGGGTTGATTCATCTATGAACGCAAGACCCTTATCAATAAGCTTCAGCGCACATTCATAGATAAAATCAAAATAATCGGAGGCGTAATACACATTATCCCACTCAAAGCCAAGCCATTTGATATCCTCTTTTATGGCATCGACATACTCGACATCTTCCTTTGTCGGGTTAGTATCGTCAAGACGCAGATTGCATTTTCCGCCGTATTTTTCAGCCGTTCCGAAATCTATGCAGATAGCCTTTGCGTGACCTATATGCAGATAACCGTTAGGCTCGGGCGGAAAACGGGTTTGTACCTTTGTGTAAACCCCCTCTTTTAAATCCTCATCAATAAAATCGTGGATAAAATTAGAGACTTTTTCTTCTTCGTTTAATAATTCTTTCTCTTCCATCATCACAAAACCTTTATCATATTTTCAATTCGTTTTAATGCTTCTTCTTTGCCTAAAACCTGCATTATACTGCAAAGGTCGGGCGTGTTTCTTCTGCCCGTTACGGAGATACGCAAAACCGTGCTTAAATCACCTGCGCTACCTTTAAACTCCTGCGGATTTGCCTTATATTCTTTTGTGTCTGCTGCAAATCCCAATTCGGGAGCCAATGCTTTTATTTTATCAAACCACGCCTGCCTGTCGTCCGATTCATCATAAATATTCACATATTTGCTTAAAAATGCCCTTGCATCATCATTTTTAATATTTTCAGGCAATCGGAAATCAGGAACAAAAAGCTCCCCAAACATATAAGAATAAAAATCCTTAACCTCGTTCCATTTGGCTATATCCTTGCGTGGCTTCGCCGCACCGTCACGGTCAATGGCGAAAACCGATTTTGCATATTCGGGATTTTTAGTTAAAATAGAATAAAAATCGCTGTCGAACTCCTTACTCCATGCCGTTACCTTTTCGTAAACCTCACCCGAATTTAATTTGGAAATCTTGATTTTACTTATATCGTTTAGCTTGTTTTGGTCGAAAAGTGCACCCGAAACACTCATTTTCTTGAAATTGAACTTAAATTCCTTATAATCGGTATCGGGGTTTGCCCTGCGCCAATCCTCGAAATCCGAGGCGGCAATGGTCATAAGATATTCTATAACGCATATCGGCTCGTAGCCCTCTTCAATGAAGAAATGAACGGCAGCTTCAGGGTCTTTGCGCTTTGAAATCTTACGCTTGGCACCGTTATCAAGCTTCATAATGGGGGAAATATGGGCGTATTTCGGAACTTTAAAGCCTAAAAGCTTAAACAGCTCTATATGCTTAGGTGTTGAAGAAATCCACTCGTCACCACGCATAACATGGGTTGTGTGCATCAAATGGTCGTCTATCGCATGGGCAAAGTGATATGTCGGTATACCGTCCGACTTCAAAAGCACAAAATCTTCATCATTCTGCGGCATTTCGATTTTGCCCTTTATCATATCCTCGAATACTATCTTGTTTTCTTCGCTTCCCTGCGATTTAAGCCTTATAACAAAAGGCTTTCCGCTGTCTATTAACGATTTTGCCTCATTATAGGTTATGTTTCTGTGCTTTGCGTATTCGCCGTGATAACCCGTTCTTATCTTCTTTTCTTCCTGCTCGGCTCTTAATGCCTCTAAATCCTCAGCTGTACAGAAGCAGGGATAGGCAAGACCTTTTTTGATAAGCTCTTTTACATAAGCTCTGTAAATTTCGGCTCTTTTGGACTGCTGATAAGGACCGTAACTGCCCTGCTCACTCGTTCCGCTTATAAAGCCCTCGTCTATCGTAATCCCGAAACGGTTAAGACCGTTTATAATATCCTCTATGCCGCCCGTTATCTCACGCTTTTTATCGGTATCTTCTATTCTTGTGAAGAAAATCCCACCTGAGGTTGTGGCAACAATTCGGTTTACAAGAGCCGTAAACAATGTGCCTAAATGAAGATATCCCGTAGGGCTCGGCGCTACACGGGTTACCCTTGCGCCCTCTTTTAAATTTCTTTCTTTATAAAGATTTTCATAGTAATCGGGAGCTTTACTGACATCGGGCAGTAAAAGCTCAGCCATAAGCTCGTTTTCGTTCATTTTCAGTTCCCCGAATTATTTATTTCCTTTTATAAGCTTTGAAAGCTCGTCCATAAATGTGCTTACATCCTTAAACTGCCTGTAAACCGAAGCAAAACGGACATACGCCACCTCGTCTATTTCCTTTAGTTTTTCCATAGAAAGCTCGCCGATTTTCTCGCTGGTTACTTCCCTATCAAGCGAATTCTGAATGGTAGCCTCGATATCATCTATCGCATGTTCGATATCCTCTATTGAAACGGGGCGCTTCTCGCAGGCACGGAGCATTCCGTTCATAAGCTTATCTCGGTTGAACGGCTCACGGGAGCGGTCACGCTTGATAACGATAATGGGCAGACTTTCTATCATTTCATAGGTTGTGAAGCGCTTTGCACACGCAAGACATTCCCTTCTTCGCCTTATTTTTTCGCCCTCATCAGTAGGCCTTGAATCTATTACCTTGCTTTCTTCAAATCCGCAATACGGACATTTCATTTAAATAACCACCTATCCATACATATAGTTATCGTATTATATATTTGATTATAACACAACATATTGTAAATTACAAGAAAAAACCGCACAGATTTCTGTACGGCTTTATGTTAAGTTTTGGTAAGCTTTTGCAATAATAATTTTCAATTTTCAATTATTTTAGCGGTATCAAAATCGGCATATTATCGGACAAAACCTCGCCGACCGCTGAATTGAGCTTTAATATTTCCTCGTTTGAAGCAGAGTATTTCTTGGAAATATCCCAAAGCTTTTCGCCCTTTTCGGCGTAATAAATTATCATAGCAGAGTTTTTTCCTTTCGGTTTTTCCCCTCTTTCGGTTTTTATACTGCTTACAACCGAAACGGTTTCGCATTTGTAAACGGGGGCGCAAATCCGCATTTGAAGCGATATTTCGAGCGAATCGGCTGAGGTTACGGTATATCCGCAGGAAACAACCGTGATTTCAGGCTCGCATTTAAGTGTGCCCTCTGCTTCAAGCGGATATTTATACTCGAATTCAATCGACTTTTCGCTGTAATCGGCAAGCGAATCGGAATCCTCTGTTATAATGCAGACATTCGCAGTACCACATATTTTAATCGAGCCTTCCTCAAAGGAGGTGTCGTTTACCTTGACATCACACCAACAATCAAGCACCGCCGCTATATCACCGTTATCGGATTTA
>JAZLFV010000076.1:0-2812 GCA_045615965.1 Acutalibacteraceae bacterium | reverse complement strand
GCTTTCTGAAAATTCATATCTTTTAGCTTTTCCGACAGGGCAACCAAATAAAATGCAAATGTAATTATATCCGTTGTATGAAGCTGTTGAAACCAGACATCTTCCCGCTTCATCCGTATATCCTGTTTTTACACCCTTTGCATATGCATAGAAATAGTTTGTTGTGGTATCCTGTAAAAAATTAGTTGTTGAAATTGTGCGTTCTCTTGAAAACTGTGTTGCGGGTACTGTATATCTTGCAGTTTCACATATTTTTTTAAATGTCTGATTTTTAAGAGCATACTTTGTAAGCTTTAAGGTATCGCTTGCAGTTGTATAATTCTGCTCGCTGTGAAGACCTACCGGATTTTGATAATGGGTGTTATTAAGCCCTAAATCCTTTGCTTTATTATTCATCATTGCAACAAAGTTTTCAACGCTGCCACCGTAATGAACAGCAAGCAAATATGCACAATCGCCGTAAGATGCCATAAGCACCAAATACGCCAAATCAAGTTCTGATATTTCTTCACCTGCTTTAAGATTTGAAACAGAGCTTCCGGTTCCGCTTATAAGCTTTAAAACCTCATCAGTCATAGCAATTTTTGCATCGGGGTTATATATATCGCTTTCGAGCATAAGGGTTACTGTCATAATCTTCGTTATTGAAGCCGGATAAACTCTTTGGTCAGGCTCTTTGGAAAATAAGATTTCATCGGTATCAAGTGAAGCGAAAATAACATTTTTAGCAGTAATATCAAAGCCTGTCGGCTCATAAGCCGAAGAAGGTATAGCCAATACAGATGTTACAAGTATTATACAAAAAATAATTGAACAAGTTTTTTTAAACATAAATATTCCTCGAAACTAAAATATCAATATTATTATACAATAACTATTGACAAATTTAAAGTATCAAAATACAATAATTATATAAATTTTTGTGTGGTGATTTTTACGGTATACGTTACAGGCGATATGCACGGTGATATGGAACGCCTATACGATAAAGAGTTTCGCAAATTAAAAAAAGGAGATACACTTTTAATTTGCGGAGATTTCGGCTATATTTTTGACGGTAACAACCTTGAAAAAAAATTTATAAAATTTTTTGCCACACGAAAATTTGTCACCGCTTTTGTTGACGGAACGCATGATAATCTTGAAAAGATAAACCGTTCAAGGGTAACGGTTTGGAAAGGCGGAAAGGTTCACCGAATAAAAGGAAATCTCTTGCATCTTATGCGAGGGCAGATTTTCAATATCGAGGGAAATACATATTTTACTTTCGGCGGTGGAGAAAGCCTTGATAAAGATATGCGTGTTGAAAAAGGTCTTTGGTGGCGTGAAGAAGAACCTTCACCTGCCGAAATGGCAGAAGGTGCAAAGCGTTTAGACGAAGAAAACTGCAAGGTGGATTACATAATCACGCATGAACCTCCCTCGCTTGTAAAAAGCGCAATGCTTTTAAGGAAAGGAAATGCCGACCAAGTAAATAAATTAAACGGGTATTTTGAAGAGCTCTGCCGTTCAGTAAGCTTTAAAAACTGGTTTTTCGGCTCACTTCACGAGGATAAAAGGATAACTGAAAGACATACCTGTGTGTTTGAAAAACTAATAAAAATAGAATCAAAGCAATAATCCAAAGCATATATATTCCGAGCAAACGGCAATATATATGCTTTTTTCTTATAAATCTGCTTTTGTGAATTCGCTGATTATTTTAATAATATTTTGAACGGAAATTCCGTTTTCGCAAAGTAATTCATCGGGTCTGAAATCCGAATGGAATTTTTTTGATATTCCGAGATTTTTAACGGCAATATCGCTTGTACCGTAAAATGATGCTACTCTTTGACCGTAGCCGCCATCAAGTTCGCCGTCTTCTAAGGTTATAACAAGCTTATGATTACACTTTAAGCTTTCAAGTAATTCTTCATCTAAACCGCTTAAAAACACAGGATTTATAACAGTTATATTCTTTTTAAATTCGGCATTATACTTATCCGCAACCTCAAGAGCGGTATTCATCAGTCCTCCAACGGCAATTATTACAACATCACAACCCGAACGTAAAATACTTGATTTATTAAAAACAGAATAATCGGCTTTTGCTGTAACAGAATCATCAACCCACTCCGAAGGTAAACGAATTGCAATCGGAGAATCAGAATATTTTGTTGCATACTCAAACATAGCTTTATATTCGCATTTGGATATCGGAGCAAGATATGTCATATTCGGTATATGAGAAAGCAACTGAATATCACAAAGTCCCAAATGGGTATCTGAAGTCATACCGTGAACCCCTGCTGAAAAGACAAGTATTGTAGCTTTGTTATTATTAAGACATAAATCGTGTGTTAATTGGTCGTAAGCTCTTTGCATAAATGTAGAATTAAAGCCAATAACGGGATTTCCGCCCGCTTTGGATATTCCGCTTGCCATTGCAACTGCTGTTTCTTCAGCAATGCCTACATCAATAAATCTTCCGTTTTCTGCATATTTTTTTCGTACATCATAATCAAAATCGAATATTTTAGGTGTTGCAGCCGTAATTACTATCGCTTTGCTATCGGTATCAAGTAGATTCTTTATGCTTTTGAAAACCGGATTATCGTAACTTTGACGCATATGTTTTAATCTGCCGCTCTCTATTTCAAAAGGCGCAGAATAATGCCAATCCTCTTTATTCATTTCGGCATAAGGAAGTCCCCTACCTTTTATGGTGTGAATATGCAAAACAACAGGGTGATTTATGTTCCTTACGCCTTCAAAAAGCTCTGTAAGCTTTTTGATATCGTGACCATCATCCAAATATTTATAATCAAGA
>JAZLFV010000075.1:0-19279 GCA_045615965.1 Acutalibacteraceae bacterium | reverse complement strand
ATTATTATATACCTTTAAACGACATAATTTTTTTACAAACGAATATATAATTATATTTGTAAAATAAATCAAGCATAAAGCATCATAATTCATTTAAAATTTTTGTTTTAAAAAATTTGGTGATTAATATGGTTATATACGCAGATGTATTGATAATTTTCAATACTGCGGTTGATTATTTCCTTATAAAGCTTACCTCAAGGCTTATAAAAGAAGAAGTGAAATTTATCCGTTTGGGACTATCCTCGCTTTTGGGCGGTATTTTTTCACTTTACATATTTTTACCTCAAAGCAACGCTGCTGCCGAAATACTTATAAAGCTTATTATGGCTATGCTGATTTCTCTTACGGCATTCGGCTTTAAAAGCATAAAATCTTACATAAGGAATATTTTTTGTCTTTTTGCGGTCACATACCTTTTCGGAGGTATTATGCTCGCTCTTTGGGCGATATTAAAGCCACCGAATATGGCAATAAACAACTCGGTTGTATATATCGGAATTTCTCCCATTGTTATGATAGTTTCAAGTGCGGCTTACTATCTTTTTGTTATGCTTTTAAGATTCTTGCTTGAAAGAAACAGCAAAAATGCAGAAAAATGTACCGTAAAGCTTGAGTTTAACGGAAACACAACCCAAATAAACGGTATTGTTGATACGGGAAATTCTCTTACCGATGTTTTCGGAAACTTAGAAATAATAACTGTTTCCCCCGTTGTATATTCAAAGCTTACCGAAAGCCAAAATGCCGAAATACTCAAAAAGCGTTACCGAGCCGTACCCGTTAAAACCGTTTCGGGCACTTCGTTGCTTAACGGCACAAGAATAGACCTTGCAACCGTTAAAACCGAAAACGGCGAAAAAACGCTTAATTCACCTGTAATTGCCGCATCAAAATTTACGCTTGACAGCGAATTTGATGCAATAATAAATCCGAGGTCACTTTTATGAAAGTCATTTTGTTTGCAAAATCATTAAAATTAAAAATAAAGCTGTTATTTTCAAAACCGCAATACTATATAAACGGCCCTGAAAATTTACCGCCGCCGCTTTCGGCAGAAAAAGAGCAGGAGCTGTTAGACCAAAAGACCGAAAAAGCACGGGAACAGCTTATAGTACATAATTTAAGGCTTGTTGTATACATAGCCAAAAAGTTTGATTCTTCGGGCGTAAACATTGAGGACTTAATTTCAATCGGAACAATAGGTCTTATAAAGGCAGTAAACACCTTTTGTCCCGATAAAAACATCAAGCTTGCAACCTATGCTTCAAGGTGTATCGAAAACGAAATTTTAATGTATCTGCGTAAAATCTCATCAAGAAAAACCGAAATTTCAATAGATGAGCCGCTTAACACCGATTGGGACGGCAACGAGCTTTTGCTATCCGATATACTCGGAAGCGAAAGCGATGAAATAAGCCTTGCCATTGAGCAGGAGGACGAAAGGAAACTGCTTAAAGGCTTTGTAAACGGACTTTCCTCCCGTGAAAAGCAGATAATGGAAATGCGCTTCGGTATGGGCGGTTATAAGGAGTACACGCAAAAAGAGGTCGCCGATACACTCGGCATTTCGCAATCTTATATTTCAAGGCTTGAAAAACGAATAATAAGCAAACTGAAAAAGCAAATCGAAAAAGCAGGGTGAAATTTCTTATTTTGCATTTTTAAGCGGACAACCGCTGAATACTTCTTCTCCGATATCTATTACGCTCTCAGGTATTGTTGCACTTTTAAGCCCTGTGCAATCTGAAAATGCATAATCACCTATACTTGTAACGCTGTTTGGTATTTCTAT
The DNA here is from genome assembly GCA_045615965.1 of Acutalibacteraceae bacterium. Taxonomy (GTDB): domain Bacteria; phylum Bacillota; class Clostridia; order Oscillospirales; family Acutalibacteraceae; genus UBA737. The sequence continues at coordinate 17,484 of JAZLFV010000075.1, read as the reverse complement.
ACCTGTAAGTCCGCCGCAAACGGCAAATGCATAATCGCCTATACTTGTAATGCTGTTTGGTATTTCTATGCTCGTAAGTCCGGCGCAACCGTAAAATGCATCATAGCCTATACTTGTAACGCTGTTTGGTATTGTTATGCTTATAAGTCTGTTGCAGCCGGAAAATGCATCACAGCCGATAAACCGTGTATTCTCATTTATTGAACACGAACCGATATCTTGTGATTTGGCTTTTGCCAAATATAAATAATTATTGGTACCGTTACCCAAATACAGCGCATTATCATATTCATAATACTGTAATTTATCGCAACCTGAAAATACATCACAGCCTATACTTATAACGCTGTTTGGTATTTCTATACTCATAAGTCCGATGCAATCGGAAAATGCACCATTGCCTATGCTTGTAACTCTATTTGGTATTTTTATACTTTCGAGTCTGTTGCAACCGAAAAATGCACCATTGCCTATAAACCGTGTATTCTCATTTATTGAACACGAACTGATATCCGTTGATTTGGCTTTTGCCAAATATAAATAATTATGGGTATCGTTACCCAAATATAATGCATTGTCATATTCGTAATACTTTAATTTATCGCAGCCGGAAAATACATAATCACCTATACTTGCAACGTTTTTTCCTATTGTTACACTTCTAATTTTAGGACTATACAAAGATGGCGAAACATAAAATAAATGCGCCGGTATTTTTTCTACATTGTCGCCGAATTTTACATTTATTCCGTCTCCGCTTGTTCCTGCATTATAAAAAGCCCCTAAAAAACACATTAAATCGGCAACCGATTTTGCATTATAATTTATTTCTGTGAGTCCGGTACAATCGGAAAATGCGCCCTCTCCTATACTTGTAACGCCGCTTCCTATTGTTAAACTTTTAAGTCCTCTGCAACCGCAAAATGCATAATTGCCTATACTTGTAACTCCGTCTTCAATTATCAAAGAGGTTATATTATGCCGATAATTATACCACGGTGTTGAGTGCGAACAATAATTCTTCATATTGCCGGTTCCGGAAATTTTCAATGTTCCGGAGTTGGAATTATAGTTCCAAGTAAGATTTTTTCCGCATTTGCCGGAATTGTCCGCAAAAACTGAAAACGCAGGAATTGATGCCATTATCGGCAATACCGCAAATGTTGCCGATAATAACTTCAAAAGTTTTTTTGTGTTCGGTTTCATAATTAATAATCCTCCCCAAAAACAAAAAAGTGTGTGCAACCGAAGCTACACACACCGAAAAATGTATGACTCCGTTTTGCTGCCATGCCGAAATTTACAACTGAATTATATGACATATTGTCATAATTGTCAATGAAAAATATGACATACTGTCATTAGGGTGATAATTATGAAAAACAATTTGAAGGTTTTAAGAAAAAGCAAGGGATATACACAAATACAGCTCCAAATGAAGACAGGAATCGAGCAAGCATTGCTTTCAAAATTTGAAAACGGAGAGCGGATACCGCCGACCGAAACGCTTATGCGCCTTGCGGAATTTTATGGTGTTAGCATTGATTATATACTGGCGAGAACAGACAATCCCGAAATCAATAAATAAATTTTACAAAATATGAATTTCTTATAAGTACCCAACTATAAAAAGACGGCGAATCAATCGCCGTCTTTGCTTATCTCATTAAAATTTTCTTTTATTATGCAAAAAAGCTCGTCTAAACGCTCCGTTTCACCCGAAAGGTGCAAAAAGCCGAAAAGCGTTTCAAGTCCCGTGGCAATATGGTATTCCTGCTTGGTGGCGCTTTTAGGTGTATTTGAAGTGTGAAAATTTCTGCCTCTTTTAAAAACTGCGGTTTCGGATTCTGTTAAATGCGGCTCAATGATTTTGAACGCTCTTGCCTGCGCCGATGCACTCACCCATTTTACAGATTCGCTGTGGAGCTTTGAAGACGGGCGGTTAATATCGGCTAGATATGTTCTTACATAAAGACCGTAAACCGCATCGCCTACAAAGCACAAAACCGAAGGGCTTAAATTACCGATATTTTCCATAATGAAATGCCCTCTTAATCAACAAAATCAAATTCAATATCGTAAACGCTTACCGTGTCGCCCTCCCGAACGCCTGCTTTGCGGAGTGCATCTATTATACCGCTTGAGCGAAGCACACGCTCAAAATACTGCAACGATTCATAATCATCAGGGTCAACAGTATTCATAACATCAAGCAGCCAAGGCGCATCCTCTATAAAGAATACCCCCTCGCAGGCTCTTATATTGAATGTACGCTTTTTTCCCAATGTATAATCAATATGCGGTTTGGGCTCTGCTTCGTATTTTATAACAGGGGGAAGCTTTTGAAGCTCGGCAGCAACACAGTTTATAAGCTCTTTTGTTCCCTCGGCAATAGCCGCCATAATGGGGAAAAACTTATAACCCTTTTCTTCAAAATACGACCTTAATTTTTCTATATCCTCATCTTCGCACAAATCACATTTATTTGCAACAATAATTTGCGGTCTGTTCTTTAGCTCTGAGCTGAAAACCTCAAGCTCTTTATTTATTTTATTAAAATCGTCAATAGGGTCTCTGCCCTCACTACCCGAAGCATCAATTACATGCAAAAGCATTCTGCAACGCTCAACATGACGCAAAAATTCGTGACCTAATCCAACGCCCTCGCCTGCGCCTTCTATAAGTCCCGGTATATCCGCCATAACAAATGACGAGCCCTCGCCCATCCTTACAACGCCCAAAACGGGAGTAAGGGTTGTAAAATGATAATTGGCAATTTTAGGCTTTGCCTCGCTCACAACAGAAATCAATGTTGATTTGCCAACATTCGGAAATCCCACAAGCCCGACATCCGCCAAAAGCTTTAATTCGAGTGTTACATCAAGCTCTTCGCCCGGATTGCCGTTTTTGGCAAAGCGGGGAACTTGGCGTGTTGAAGTTGCAAAGTGCATATTACCCCAACCGCCGTTGCCGCCCTTGGCAACAACAACCGGCTCACTATCTGAAATGTCGGCTATGATTCTGCCCGTTTCCGCATCCTTAATTACCGTACCCTTTGGAACAAATACGGTAAGATTAGGCGCACTTTTACCCGTACAGCGTGTGGCTCCGCCGTTTTGACCGTTTTCAGCACAGTATTTGCGCTTATATCTGAAATCGGCAAGGGTTGAAAGATTATCATCGGCTTTAAAGATTATATCTCCGCCTCTGCCGCCGTCACCGCCGTCAGGGCCTCCTGCCGCAACATATTTTTCTCTGTGAAACGAAACGGCGCCGTTACCGCCGTTGCCCGCTTTAAGATGGATTTTTGCTATGTCTACAAACATTATTCGTCACCAAAGGAGTCATCATCAAACTGCGGCTCTTCTATTTCGATGCTTTCGAATATTTCCTGAGCTCTTTCAAGGTCTTTTGCATCAACATATATATTTATCTCGGCATAAAATCCGCCGAAGCCTATGTGCATACTGCTCGATAAATCCGGCTCATCGCTTGTGAAAAGAATTTTATTTTCCTTTAACATATCGCAGTATACTTCAGCAACAATCGGGTCTTCAATGCTTTCGGCAAGCTGTGGGTTTTCAATTACGACAACTGATTCCGTTTCGTCCGACTCATCACCGTATTCCTCTTCCGCATTAAGCTCGGCTCCGCATATAGGGCAAAGCTCGGCATCATCATCGCAGGAATATGCACACACATGACAAATTTTCATAAAATCCGCATCCTTTATAATATAAAATCAAAAAAATATCCGGACAGCCGCCAAGCCGCCCGGATTCAGCTTAAAATAAATTACTCTGCATATATGCTGACCTGCTTGCGGTCCTTACCTACACGCTCAAATTTAACCTTACCGTCAATAAGAGCAAAGAGAGTATCATCCGAACCACGGCCTACATTGTTGCCTGCGTGGATATGTGTACCTCTCTGGCGAACAAGAATGTTGCCGGCAAGAACAAACTGACCGTCAGCGCGCTTAACACCAAGACGCTTTGACTCGCTGTCACGACCGTTCTTGGTGGAGCCCATTCCTTTTTTATGCGCAAATAACTGAATGTTAATATTAAGCATTGTGTTCTACACCTCCGTTAAGTTGTGGCTATTCTGCCTTTGTACTGTTTTGAAAGTTCCGATATGTGGAGCTTAAATCCACTTAGTACCTTGCGTGAAGAATCGGAAATGTTCTGCACGGTAATCCTCATAAATCCATCGGAAACATCAGCCAAAACCGTATCGCCGATTATTTCGGAAACGGTATTTGCCGCCATATACGCCGCACTTGAAATTGCGCTGCATACAAGCTTTCCCTCGGTATCATCAGAGGAATCGGTACTGTGACCGCTGATTTCAAAGCCGTAAAGACCTTTTGAATCAGCAAAAAATTTCACCTTGGTCATAATCAACCGATTTCGGTAATCTGAACCTTGGTATAGGGCTGTCTGTGACCCATTTTGCGTGAGCTGCTCTTCTTGGGTTTATAGGTAAATACAGTAACCTTTTTGCCCTTGCCGTTCTTCAAAACGGTACCCTTAACGAAAGCATCCTTGACATAAGGCTTACCTACCTTTAAGGTTTTATCGCTTACTGCAACAACCTTATCAAAGGTAATCTCCTCGTCAACATCGCAAGCTAATTTCTCTACATAGATAACGTCACCGTTCTCTACACGGTACTGCTTGCCGCCTGTTTCGATAATTGCGTACATTTTCTTTTACACCTGCCATAAATTCCAGTCTCGCTACAATAGGCGCACACCCTTAAAAAAGGGCGCAACTTCAAAAGCCCACAATATGCGGCTTAAATAGTTTAACACATTAATATACGAATGTCAAGGATTTTTTTCAGTTCATATTTTTTCATTGTTGTCAATCTGTTGAATATATTTACACTTTGGAAATTGAGAACACCCTAAAAATTTATTGCCGGCATTTTCGCCTCGCTTTGCAACCCTTAAAACCAAAGGATTGCCACACTTTGGGCAAATTTCTTCGGCAGATTGTTCGCTATTATTCTCTTCTGAAATCACTTTTTCATCCTTGGAAAATTTCTTATTAATTGAATCAATATGTTGCCTTTTAACAACTTCAGCGACATTTGTTAACGACTGCAATTTTCCATATATTTTTTCTATTTGTTCTTCATTTAAAACATCAGGTTTTTCATTCCATATAGTTCTAACCGTTGCGTATATTCTATCTCTTTTAATAACACGAACAGAATCACTTTCTACGGTGATTTTTTTGAGTTCACACCGTTCTGAAAACACAATAATCGAAAATAGTGGAGTTGCATCACCAAGATAATTTGATAACCACTTAACATGGGTTGAATTTTGTTTAATAGGATTGTAAAATTTATTTTTCATCTTATTAGGCAACATAACAGTCCAATTATAAGATTTTTCATCTCCGAAAATCCACCCAGAGTAATTTTTACTTTCAAAAACAAAAATACCCTTTTGAGTAATAAATAAAACATCAATTTCGGATGTTTCTCCATTATCTTTCGGAATATAAACATTCCTTAAGGTTTTTCCGTTACGCCCAAATAATTTTACTAAGTTTAATTCTCTTTCTGTTAATTTTTCGCCCCGTCTGCCAATCCAATCCGCATCAAATATACTATCAAGTATTAAATCGAAAATACCCTTCGCCATATCAATTTCCCACAATTCCCTTATATAACCTTACATAAGAATTAGCGGAAGTTTTCCAACTGTTATCGCAAGCCATTGCCCGTTTTTGAAGGATTTCAAAGCCTTTTTTATCCTCAAAGCCGCCTATGGCTCTCCAGACGGCATTTTGCATATCGTGCGCATTATAAGTTGAAAACGCAAAGCCGTTGCCGAGCCCGTCACCGCTGTCCGAAACGGTATCGTTAAGTCCGCCCGTCTGCCGTACAATCGGGATTGTGCCGTAACGAAGTGCAACAAGCTGGGAAAGTCCGCAAGGCTCGCTCTTGCTAGGCATAAGGAACAAATCCGCACCGGCATATATTTTATGGGCAAGTGTATTGTCAAAGCCGAGCTTTATTGCAACCTTATCGGGATATTTTTTACTCATTTCATAGAAAAATGTTTCAAATTCCCATTCGCCTGAGCCTAAAATAACAAACTGCAAATCAGCCTTTAAAAGCTCCTCAAACACGCATTTTATAAGGTCTATACCCTTATGCCCCACAAGGCGTGTCACCATACCTATAACGGGTGCATCGGTCACGGCAAGTCCCATTTCCTTTTGAAGCTCAGTTTTATTTTTAGCCTTATTTTTCAGGCTTTCTGCGGTATAATTTTTGAATATCAAATTATCGGTTTCGGGATTATATACATCGGTATCAATTCCGTTTACAATGCCTGTAAGCTTATAAGTAAACTGTTTTAAAATTCCGTCAAGACCGTGGGAATAATATGGGTCTAAAATTTCCTTCGCATATGTTGGTGATACGGTTGTTACCTTATCTGCGCATTGAACAGCACCTTTCATAAGGTTTGCACAGCTATCATATTCAACTATGCTTTCCTTGCCCTCGGGAAGCCCTAAAACATCGCCGTAAAGCTCCATTCCGTACTTGCCCTGATATTGAATATTATGAATTGTGAATACTGTTTTTATATCCGAATAAAACGGATTTTGAGAATACATCTGTGTAAGATACACGGGTATCATAGCGGTCTGCCAATCATTGCAATGAATAATATCCGGCTTAAAATCAATGTGCGGTATTATTTCAAGCACGGCACGTGAAAAGAACGCAAATCTCTCGGCATCGTCATAATATCCGTAAAGACCGTCACGCTTAAAATAATACTCATTATCAAGCAAATAATAGATAACCCCGTCAATATGCGCCTCAAAAACACCGCAATACTGAATACGCCACGAAACAGGCACGGTGATGCTTGTAACAAAGGTCATTTTTTCTCTCATTTCTTTTGTTACAGTACCGTAAAGCGGCATAACAACCCTTGCACCTACAAGCCTTTTACGGAGTGCTTTGGGCAATGCGCCGGCAACATCGGCAAGTCCGCCGGATTTAGCGAACGGATAAGCTTCACTTGAAGCAAAAAGAACTTTCATAAATATACTCCTTAGAAATTAACAAATTACATTTTTAAATCATTTGGTCTTTTTTAACTATAAATGCCTTGCGGTTTGTTCCGCATACCGGCTCGTTTGCCGTAATAACGGCATTTTTATCCGATACAACATACTTAACCTTGGCGTTTGCTCTTATTTCAACACCCTGCATAAGTATGGAGTTTTCAACAACCGCTCCCTTATGAACACGCACACCTCTGAAAAGCACAGAATTTTTTACCGTGCCGTCAATAATACAACCATCGGCAATAAGACTGTTTTTAACCGAAGAATGTGTGCCGTATCTTGTCGGCATATCGTCACGGGTTTTAGTATATATCGGACGCTTTTTGTTAAACAGGTCTTTTCTTACATCAGTTTCAAGCATAAGCATATTTGATTCAAAGAATGATTTTCTTGAATCCATAACCATAGCTATTCCGCTGTGCTTAAAGCCATAAACCTCAAAATCATTTGCATAATTGCCCGATATTGCTGAGTAAATATTACCGTCTGCATCGTCTTTTGCGATATTTACGAGTGTCATAAAAGCGGATTTTGTAAACAAAGCAATACCGATTGTGAGATTACCTGCATCGCCGTCATCCGTGATAGCGGTAACCTTGCCGTTTTTATTAACGGTGAGGTTCAATGTGTTTTTAAACTTATCGGGTTTTTCGCTTTCTCTGTAGCAAAATGTTACATCGGCATTTTTTTCGGTATGAAAATTAATAAGCGCCGAAACATCAACATTTGTAATCGTTCCCGATTCAACCACAAGAACATACTCCGAATTTATATGCGAAACATATTCAAGCGCTCTTACCGACTGTTCTGCAAGTCCCTTATATTTTGTTTCTCCCGTAATAAAGGGAGGAATCACACGAAGTCCGCCGTTTTTGCGGTCTAAATCCCAATAGATTCCGCTTCCTACGTGGTCCATAAGCGAGCGATAGTTTTCGTTTGTGATAATTCCGACATCAGTAATACCGGCATTTACGATATTCGAGAGTGAAAAATCAATAAGACGGTATCTGCCGCCGAAGGGGAGCGATGCCATAGACCTGTACGATGTAAGCTCTTTTAAGTTTTCATCGTTTGAGTTTGAAAAAATAACTGCCGAAACTCTGTTTGATATCATATTTCCGTTCCCTCCGCCACATTTTCGGTTATCATTTGCTTTTCGCCGATTTTTGCATTTTTGCCAACGGTAAGACCGCCGCCTATAACGGTAATGCCCCATTGCTCGGCATTATTATAATCCGGCTCTGCGCCGATACTTGCATTTTCTTCAACCGTTACATCTTCTGCGATTATCGAATACTTTACCTTTGCACCTTTCTTGATAACAGCACCCGGCATAACAAGTGAATACTCAACCGTTGCGCCCTTTTCGATTTTTACATTTTCAAATAAAATCGAGTAGTCAAGATTACCCTCAACCGTACAGCCCTCTGTAATAAGAGAATTTTCAACCCTTGCCGTATCGCCTATATACTGCGGCGGAAGCGCCGATGTTCTTGAATAAATTTTCCAATTAGGGTCGGAAAGATTAAGATGGATTTTCGGGTTTAACAGGTCGAGATTTGCTTCCCAAAGGGAATCAACCGTACCGACATCCTTCCAATAATCCGAAAATCTGTAAACCATAAGCTTTTCGCCTGCATTAAGCATTGCAGGTATTACATCCTTGCCGAAATCGTTTGATGAGTTTTCGTTGTTTTCATCTTCGGTCAAATATTTTTTAAGCTTATCAAAAGAAAAAACATAAATACCCATTGAAGCAAGATTGCTTTTGGGAGCTTTTGGCTTTTCTTCAAATTCATAAATACTGTCATCGGAATTTGTATTCATAATTCCGAAACGGGATGCCTCATCTAACGGAACGGACATAACCGAAATCGTACAGGCGGCACCCGACGTCTTATGGAAGTTTATCATTTTTGAATAATCCATTTTGTATATATGGTCGCCCGAAAGGATTACAACATATTCGGGATTATATCTTTCGATAAACTCAAGATTTTGGTATATTGCATTTGCCGTACCCTTATACCAATCTCCGCCTTTTTGCCCTTGATACGGAGGCAGAATATGAACTCCGCCACCCATACGGTCCAAATCCCAAGGCTTACCCGAACCTATATAATCGTTAAGCTCAAGCGGTTTATACTGAGTTAAAATTCCAACCGTATCAATGCCGGAATTAATACAGTTTGAAAGCGGAAAATCTATAATTCTGTACTTTCCGCCATAAGGAACGGCAGGCTTTGCAAGCTTACCCGTTAAAACACCGAGTCTGCTTCCCTGACCTCCTGCCAAAAGCATTGCAACACATTTTTTGTTACTCATATATTACCAACCTTCAAATTATTTTTTACTTTGATTTTCTTTTGGGTACTTTATAATATGTTACCGACATAGCCGGAATATTAAGAGAAATTGAGTTTTCATAACCGTGCATCGGAATTTCCTCCGATTTATAAGAAACAAGCTCCTTTGTTCTGCCGCCGTATTTTTCCAAATCGCTGCTGAAAACTTCACGGTAGCTTCCCTTTTTAGGCACTCCGATACGGTAGTTTTCACGGCTTACCGGCACAAAATTGCAAAGGCAGATAAGTTCGTTGCCCTCTTTATCAATACGCCTGAATGAAATTATGCTTTGTGCATTATCATCATTTGAAATCCAAGAAAAGCCCTCCCACGAATAGTCGATTTCGTAAAGAGTCGGATTTTTAAGATAGAATTTATTAAGGTCTTTAACGAAGCTCTGCATATTCTTATGCGTATCGTAATCAAGCAAAAACCAATCAAGCGGCTGTTCGTAATTCCATTCGATAAACTGAGCAAATTCCTGACCCATAAACAAAAGCTTTTTGCCCGGATGCGCCATCATATATGCATAAAACGCACGGAGATTATTGAACTTTTCTTCGTATTCGCCCGGCATTTTATTTATCATTGAGCATTTTCCGTGAACTACCTCATCGTGAGAAATCGGCAGACAGAAATTTTCCGAAAAAGCATAAAAGAAAGAAAATGTTAAGCAATCGTGATTTGATTTCCTGAAAAGCGGGTCGAGCGACATATAACGGAGCATATCGTTCATCCAACCCATATTCCACTTGAAATTAAAGCCCAATCCGCCATCGTGCGGCGGCTTTGTAACAAGCGGCCACGCCGTTGATTCCTCGGCAATCATCATAACATTCGGGTTTGCATTAAACGCCGCTATGTTTATCTGCTTTAAAAGCTCAACAGCCTCTAAATTTTCACGCCCTCCGTAAGAATTAGGCAGCCATTCGCCGTCTTTTCTCGCATAATCAAGATAAAGCATAGAGGCAACGGCATCTACACGAAGACCGTCTATATGAAATTCCTTAAGCCAAAATACCGCACTTGAAACAAGAAAGCTCATAACCTGCGGCTTGCCGTAATCAAAAACGCAGGTCCCCCATTCCTTATGCTCGCCCTTGCGTGGGTCGGCATACTCAAAGCAGGGTGTGCCGTCAAAACGGTAAAGCCCGAATTCATCCTTTGGAAAATGTGCAGGAACCCAATCAAGAATAACGCCTATGCCGTTTTCGTGCATAATATCCACAAACTCTTTAAAATCATCGGGTGTGCCGTATCTTGAAGTGGGAGCAAAATATCCCGTTGCCTGATACCCCCAAGAGCCCTCAAACGGATGCTCGGTAACGGGGAGCAGCTCAACATGGGTATACCCCATTTTTTTAACATACGCCGAAAGCTTTTGGGCAAGGGTTATATAGCCATATGGGTTGCCGTCTTCAAAACAATCCCACGAACCGATATGCACTTCATATATATTAACCGGAGACTCATATATATTCTTATCTTTTTGAGCCGCTTTAAACTCGCTGTCACGCCAAATATGCTTTTTTTGCTTATATATTTTTGAGCCGTTATGCGGAGCGGTTTCAAAATGCCTTGCAAACGGGTCGCTCTTTAAAACGGTTTTACCGTCTTTTGAAGTTATTGCGTATTTATAAATATCAAAATTTTTTATACCTGAAATTTCCGTTTCAAAAATTCCGTTACCGATATTTAAGCAGATATTTGCGCCGTTATCCCAGCCGTTAAAATCGCCAACTACACTCACTCTTTCGGCGTTCGGTGCCCAAACTCTGAAAATTGCCTTGTTACCTTTTAAAAAGGAACCTAAATATTTATACAAATCGCCCTTTATGAACGAATCGAAATTATCAAAATAACCGTCCAAGCTTTTAACCTCCGAAGACTCATTGCAAAGCAAAAGCGCCGCACAATAAGTATTATTTTTTGTATTATACCAAATTTTGTCTGTATTTTCAATAATTTTTTATAGATTTTCCGCAAGCCATAGAAATATTTTATGTGGATTTTTGTGTAAAATACATAAAAATTCGGTCATTTTTAATTGTAAGCAAAGCATTAATCCGTATTATTCCTATAAACACCCGAATTGGTTTTTACAAGTACGGTTTCATCCCCTATTACCGAAATATCTTCAAAAGGGATAACTATATCCTTTTCACGTCCTAAAAGTCCCAAAAGCTTTAAATTACCGAATATCACTATTGAAATCAGTTTGCCTGTATCGGTATCAAGCTCGATATCGCCTATATACCCAAGCACATATCCGTCATTCACGCATACCACCTGTTTGTTTTTAAGCTCATCTATTCTGCAAATCATAAAAACGTCACCTCAAAAAAGTATATGCCTTAAATCTGAAGTTTAGTAAAAAAAGAAAACGGACAGAACAATGCGTCTGTCCGTTAAAAACATTTATTATATACAGTTTCATAAAAGTCTGCCTGCAAAATCGGTTGTTATGTAATCAATACCGTATTTTATAAGCTTTTTTGCTCTTTTTTCATCGTTTACAACCCAACAGTTTACCTTGATTCCGTTATCGTGAAATTCCTTTATCAGTTTTTTATCGAGTGCTTTTTGCTTGATATCGACATCCATTTTATGCAGTTTCAGTTTTTTTATAAGCTCACCGTCTGCATTTGAGCATAAAAACTGCACAGCTTGGTCGGGTAAAAAGCTGCGAACGGCTTTAAGATTATCAAAATCAAAGGATATAAACACAGTTTGGCTTAAATATTTTGCATTTTCGATTGTTTTAATAACATTTTTGATATCTTCAGGCTCAAAATGGTTTTTAAGCTCAAGCACCGCCGTTTTTTTATAGGTTTTGCAAATATCTATATATTCACTTAAATCGGGAATTTTTCTATCCGTTCTTACGGTTTTATCGCTTATATGCCCAAGGCTTATTTCCTTCAAGTCGGAATACAGCGAGGTTTCTATTTCGGCGGTTACATCCGAAACACGGGAAGTATCGCTATCGTGAATTGCAACGAATTTACCGTCAAGTGTTTTATGGACATCGGTTTCAATACCGTAACAATCGGTATTCCCCGCCGCAACAAATGAGCTTATTGTGTTTTCAAACTCTACCCCGCTTAATCCCCTATGTGCCACTATCTTTGTCTTGCTTTTTTTATTGCCCGATATAATTTTCACAGCAAACACCTGCTTTATTTTAATAATGTAGTTAAATTATAGTATTTATCTTATAATATGTCAACCGATATACCCGTTTAATTTAGCATATTTTTCAAATAGTACTTGTAAAAAACTTGAAATATGTTAAAATAATAATACAGTTTTATTTTAAGGAGAATATAAAATGGCAAAAGAAGTATTAGTTGAAATCTCTGCACGTCATGTGCATGTAACAAAGGAAACACTTGAAATCCTTTTCGGTGAAGGTCACGAGCTTACAAACAAGAAGAACCTTTCACAGCCAGGTCAGTTTGCCTGCGAAGAAAAGGTTACCGTTGTAGGACCTAAAAATTCGCTTAAATGTTCAATTTTAGGTCCCTGCCGCAATGCCGACCAGGTTGAGTTATCTTTAACCGATGCACGCACAATAGGTGTTACAGCTCCTATCCGTGAATCGGGAGATGTTAAGGGCTCAGGTGCCTGCAAATTAGTAGGTCCGTGCGGTGAGGTTGAGCTTACCGAGGGTGTTATTGCCGCAAAGCGTCATATTCATATGACCGTTGCAGACGGTGAAAAGTTCGGTCTTAAGGATAAGCAGATTGTATCCGTTAAAATCCCAACCGAAGGCAGAGCGCTTATATTTGATGATGTTGTTGTAAGAGTAAGCGATAATTACGCACTCGCAATGCACATTGATACAGACGAAGCAAATGCGGCATCCGTTCCGGGAAGCTGTACCGGAGAAATTCTTGCTTAATTCGGGGCTTTATATTCATATTCCCTTTTGTAAAAGAAAATGCGCATACTGTGATTTTTATTCACTTATAAACAGCGAACAATTAAAACAGGAATATATTTCCGCCCTATTGGCAGATATAATAAAACAAGGCGGTGTTTATAACCGCCTTTTTGATACGGTTTACATAGGCGGAGGAACTCCATCACTTTTAGGTGATAATATTTCGGATTTATTATCTTGCATAAAGCAAAACTTTAATGTATCAGAGGATGCCGAAATAACGGCAGAGGTTAATCCCGATGTATCGTACGATTTTTTACGATGCGCATATAAAAGCGGCGTAAACCGTATTTCCGTAGGTATTCAAAGCGGTAATAACAGCGAGCTTAAAATCTTAGGCAGAACTCACACGGCAGAAAACGCAAAAAAAGCAATTGAGCTTATAAAAAGTATAGGCTTTAAAAACATATCTGCCGATTTAATGATAGCCCTGCCCGAAAGTAATTTAAAAACGCTTAAAAACAATCTTGATTACTTTTTGGCGCTTGATATACCGCATATTTCCTCATATATTTTAAAAATTGAGGAAAATACCCGTTTCGGAAAATTTCCTCCCGCTCTTCCCGATGATGACAGTCAGGCGGACCAATACCTTTTTATGTGCGAATACCTTGAAAGCAACGGATATGAGCATTACGAAATTTCAAATTTTGCAAAAAAAGGTTTTGAAAGCAGGCATAACCTTAAATATTGGCTGTGCGGAGAATATTTGGGATTTGGACCGTCTGCCCATTCGTTTATGAACGGAAAGCGCTTTTTTTATGAGCGTGATATAAAAAAATACATAAGCAATCCCGTTCCCGTTTTTGATACACCAGGCGGAACAAAAGAAGAAAAGCTTATGCTCGGTTTAAGGCTTAAAAGCGGAGTTTTACTCTCCGATTTTAAGCAAAATCAGGATATGAAAAAGCTTACTCCGTTTATAAAAGCAGATTTGCTTAAAAAAGACGGAAATAGGATTTTTCTCACAAACAAAGGTATGCTTGTTTCAAACTCGGTTATTGCCGAGCTTTCGGAGATATTGTTATGAAAACATATAAAATTCATTTAATAAGGCACGGCATAACCGATGCCAATTTGGAAGGTCGGTATATAGGAAGCCGTACGGATTTACCGCTTATACCGCAGAGCGTGCGTGAGCTTAAAGAGCTTAAAGAAAAGCTCGGATACCCTTATGTTGATGCGGTTTACACGGGTCCGCTTCTCCGCTGCAAACAAACGGCAGGGATTCTTTTCCCGGGTTTTACACCAAAGGTAATAGACGAAATTTCCGAATACGATTTCGGCGAATTTGAGGGCAAAACCGCAAGTGAGCTTGAAGTAAACGAAAGTTATATTGAATGGACATCGGGTAAAATTCCGGCTCCGCCCTCGGGTGAAAGTAACACTGATTTTATTAAAAGACAAGCTTTAGGGCTTAATCTTATTGTGCGTGATATGATGGATAACGGCATTACCGAATCGGCGGTAATTATGCACGGCGGTGCAATAATGATGTTGCTTGCCTCCTGCGCCGTTCCGAGAAAACGCTCGGTTGAATGGACAAGTGAACCCGGGCACGGATATTCTCTTTTAATTACTCCTTCACTTTATCACAGTAGCGGAATTGTTGAGGTGTATGATATAATCTGATGGTTAATATCGGTAATGATTGGGACGAAATATTAAAATGCGAATGGGAAAAGCCGTATTATAAAAAGCTTCGTGCTTTTTTAAAGGACGAATACTCAAAATATACGGTTTATCCCGATATGCACGATATATTCAATGCTCTTAAATATACATCCTTTAAGGAAACACGGGTTGTAATAATCGGTCAAGACCCTTATCACGAGCCGAATCAGGCGCACGGGCTTTGCTTTTCGGTAAAAACGGGCAATCCTCCGCCGCCTTCACTTGTAAATATTTACAAGGAGCTCAATTCGGATATAGGCTTTAACATTCCAAGCCACGGCGAGCTTACCGCTTGGGCAAAGCAGGGCGTTTTACTGCTCAACACGGTTTTAACCGTAAGAAAAGGGCAGGCAAACAGCCACAAAGGAAAGGGCTGGGAAATCTTAACCGACCGTATTATCGAAGAGCTGAACAAAAAGGAAACACCTATTGTGTTTCTGCTTTGGGGTGCTAACGCCAAAAGCAAGGCATCCCTTATCACAAATAAAAATCATAAAATTCTAACATCGGTCCATCCGAGTCCGCTTTCGGCTTACGGCGGATTTTTCGGTTGCAAACACTTTTCATCTGCAAACGGTTTTCTTATAAATTCAGGGCAAGCGCCAATAGATTGGCAACTATGATTTTTGAGGTGGTTTTATGAAATCAAACGGAATTGTTCGTGCTGTTGACAAAATGGGGCGTGTTGTAATCCCCATAGAGCTTCGTAATCAATTAGGTGTTAAAAATGCAGAGGACAGCTTCGAAATTTTTTCGGAAGACGATAGAATAATTCTTAAAAAATATCAACCCCTATGTATACTTTGTAATTCCAATGAAGGAATTATAGAATATGAAGGTCAGCCCATATGCGAAGCTTGCATAGATAAGCTTAAAACTTTGCTTGAAGAGCATAAAATCAACACGGAAGGAGACGAGCTTTTATGATTAAAAGAATTACATTAATTTTAACCGTTGCGGTATTGATGCTTTCTCTTTGCGCCTGCAAAAAGCCCGATAACAGTAAAAACGGCGGTGCAGTATTACCCGAAAATGCGGCGATTTATTTTATAGGATAATTTGGATACCGCAATTTCAGCTTTTGTTGCAACTAAACAGTTGACAAAATTCTCTTATATGTTATAATGTTATACATACATAAATGCCGTGACCGAAAGCAAGTAGAAATATCTCCGATTTCAGAAAGTTGCCGTTTGATGCAAGGCAATATGAAGATTTATTTTGAATACGTTTCGTGAGCAGTGTTCCCGAAGGATTTTTCTTGTAGGTAACAACGGGTGTGCCCGTAACAGCACAGGGTTTTATTTGAAACCCACTGAGGATAATACCGTGAGGTATTGTCGCTTATGAGGTGGTACCGCAGTATTTTTACTGCCCTCTGTATTACGCAGAGGGCATTTTTTGTTTTTCTGCGATATATAAAGGAGTTTTATTTATGCCTATTACCGAAATTTTGGAAGAAAATGTTAAAAAATTTCCAAACGATGTAGCACTTGTTGAAATCAACCCCCAGCTTGACGACAGTCGAAAGGTTACATGGAGAGAGTATTCCCTTATCGAAACAAGTCTGATTGATTCTTTCAGAAGCGAAATAACCTGGAAAGAATTTAATCAAAAATCAAACAGACTTGCAAATTTATTGCTTTCCCGTGGAATAAAGAAAGGTGATAAAGTGGCAATTCTGCTTATGAATTGCCTTGAATGGTTACCGATTTATTTTGGAATTTTAAAAACAGGCGCATTGGCAGTTCCTCTTAATTACAGATACACAGCAGACGAAATCAAATACTGCCTTAAAAAAGCCGACTGCTCTGCTATACTTTTCGGGCCTGAATTTGTCGGCCGAATGGAGGATATTGCCGACCGTCTTGACTTTATTAATTTAAGCCTTTATGTAGGCGAGGAATGTCCGACCTTTGCCGAAAGCTATGATAAGTTCGTTACATACTGTTCATCTAAATCTCCCGACATCAAGCTTACTGATGACGATGAAGCGGTTATCTATTTTTCATCCGGAACAACGGGATTTCCGAAAGCAATAATCCACGCACACAGAAGCCTTATGCACTCCTGCAAGGTTGAGCAAAATCATCACGGTCAAACAAAAGACGATGTTTTTCTCTGCATTCCTCCTCTTTACCATACCGGCGCTAAAATGCATTGGTTCGGAAGCTTCCTTGTTGGCGCAAAATCGGTTCTTTTAAAGGGTGTAAAGCCGGAGATTATCATACGTACCGTTTCGGAAGAAAAATGTACGATTGTTTGGCTTCTTGTTCAGTGGGCGCAGGATATTCTTGATGCTATTGAGAGAGGCGATATAAAGCTTGACGAATATGAGCTTTCGCAATGGAGGCTTATGCACATCGGCGCACAACCCGTTCCGCCCTCACTTATAAAACGCTGGAAAACCGT
>JAZLFV010000074.1:0-2225 GCA_045615965.1 Acutalibacteraceae bacterium | reverse complement strand
AAAATCTTGAAATACTGTCGTATTTCAAGATTTGAGGCAAAGCAATTCGGGAAATTTTCATTTGTAAGGCGTGACGGGTCCAACTATCGCCGGCCTAAAAAGGAGTATAAAAATATGGTTGCTATATATGCAAGAAAATCGGTTGAAAGAATTGAAAGTATTTCAATCGAAACCCAAATTGAGGAGTGCCTCAAAAAAATCGGACGCAAGGAAAAATATCAGGTCTATAAGGACAACGGCTTTTCGGGTAAGGATACAAACCGCCCCGCATTTCAGCAGATGATGCAGGATTTTTATGAGGGGAAAATCGAAAAAGTTGTTGTTTACAAATTTGACCGAATCAGCAGGTCGATTTCGGATTTCGTTCGGCTGTTGGATGAGTTTTGCGAAAACGGTGTTACTTTCATTTCCTGCCAGGAGGATGTTGATACATCGGGTTCAATGGGTAAGGTAATTACCGTCATTCTTGCGGCGATAGCCCAGCTTGAACGCGAAACCATACAGCAAAGGGTGTTTGATGCCTACTATTCAAGAAGTCGCAAGGGCTTCTTTATGGGCGGAAAAATACCGTACGGCTTCCGTAAGGAAGAAACGTATATTTGCGGTGCCAAGACCTCAAAATTTGTTGCCGATGCAGAGGAAGCGGCGGTAGTAAGGTTCATTTACGAATCTTATGCCGAGCCGAAAGCTTCAATCGGTGACATTATCAAGGCTTTGGCGGCACAGGGAATTCTGCGAAACGGAAAGCCGTGGGAGCGGGCACGTGTAGCCGATGTTCTCAAGAGTGCTGCGTATGTTAAAGCGGACATTGATGTTTATAATTTCTTTCACGAAAACAATGTGGAAATCGTGAATGAACCCGCGGAGTTTGACGGTGTGCACGGCTGCTATTATTTCAGCGGCAACAAAATGCAGACTGTCGGCAGAAAGCAAAGCAATCTTGCGGGGAATGTTATTGTCCTTGCTCCGCACGAAGGCATCGTTGAGTCTGATGTGTGGCTTAAATGCCGTATCAAGATGCTGCATAACAAACAGTTCAACACCCAACCGAAAGCAAAAAACACCTGGCTTGCAGGCAAAGTAAAATGCGGCAGATGCGGTTACGCTCTTGTTGATAAAAATTACAAGAACAAAACCGTAAGATATTTGCTTTGCTCTAACCGAATGAATTCAAAAAGCTGTGAAGGACCGGGAGTTGTTCATACCGATGAGGTTGAACAGGCGGTGTTCCTCGCAATAAAAAAACGGCTTAAAGAATTCACTTCTCTGAAGGCTGAAAAGAAGAGAAAAACCAATCCCGAACTTGCATCACTGAATCTGCGTCTGGTTACTCTTGATAAGAAAATCGAAAATCTTGCAAGCAGAATCAGCGAAGCGGATGATGCTCTTTTCAGTTACATAAATGCTGAGGTCAAAAAGCTGTCTGAAGAGAAGAAAGAGGTTGTTGCAAGGGTCGAAGAACTTACAAGGCTTGATACCGAAAACACCGACGAGCTTGTTCACCACGTTGAGAATTGGGACAAGTTATCGTTCGATGACAGACGCAGAGTAGTTGATGCTATGATTAAGGTCATAAAAGTTACAAGCGAAAAAGTCGAAATTCAATGGCGGTTTTAATTTTTTGTGCAAGGTTTCACCTTGTACGCTTCGGTGAAGGCTTGCGTCTTGCAACAGACCGTCTTGACAGTAAAAACTATTATGCATTCAACCCCGGTTTTGATAAATAAACAAAACACAATTAATTATCACCTCATTCCAAACGGAGTGGGGTGTTTTTTATATAGCAAAATTTACAAGTTTTCTTATTTGCGGAACATAATCACATAGCAAACGGAACAGGTAAAATAACGCTTGTTTTCTGCTGTGAAAATGTGTCGTGATAAACACAAATTATAAAAAAGTGTAAATAATCAAAGCATAAACATTGAAATTTGTGTAAATAATTAAATATAAAACTTGAAATTTGGTGCAATTTATGATATGATAATGCCAATGATAGCTATGGAGGCGCAGTTATGGAGCGAAATGCACTGCAAACGCTGATAGAATGGAAGAACAATAAACGCAGGAAGCCTTTGATTGTGTGGGGTGCCCGTCAGGTCGGTAAGACTTATCTTGTTAAAGATATCTTTGCCGAAAATTATTATAAGGGCAGCTATATTTATGTGGACTGCAAAAAAGAAGATGAAATTCGTGCTTTTTGTGCAGAAACTGCCAATGCCGAA
>JAZLFV010000073.1:0-3331 GCA_045615965.1 Acutalibacteraceae bacterium | reverse complement strand
GTTCCTACCTTAACAGCATAAATCAGTGTACCGTAGGGTGCTAACAAATCATAACCCTTATGATTTCTTTTTCCGCCGAACGGGTCGCCCAATCTACAGCTTGAAGCAGGAATCGGAAGAACAAATCCGCAACTGTGCGCCGCCGCTTTTTCTGCCGCAATTTGGGGATTTTCCGCTGTTCCGACAACAACCACCCTATCTATTGGTGTTGATATGATTTCTTCACTTAAAACGGTTCTGTCGGTTTCATTACCGTCAATATAGTTTACTTTTTCGGTGATACGGTTTACACCCTTTACACCTTCGGTTCTTACCATTGTTGTTCCCTGCACCAGCTCACTCGATTTAAGGGTTATAACCTTAAAATCAGTTTGCTCTTCGGTTACAATGTTCGCAACCGTTTTTACGGGAACTGTACTCAAAAAGGAATCTATGCTTCCGCTTTCAACATCCGCCAAAAGGAAAAGTCCTTTCTTTACCTTAACATCTTTTGTAAATGAAGAAAAGCAATCAGCAGCTTCAACATTAAACCTGCAAAGATAATTTTCAACAACATCACCGCTGTTTTCCGCCTTGAAAACACGGGTTTTTCCGCCGACTGTTACTCTTATTCCCTTTACAATACCATCGGTTAAATCAATAATATGTTCTGCCATTTCGCTTTTATCGCTGAAAGACGACTTAACCGAAATATCAAGAGAATATGACGGCTTACCGATTACATCATCGGCGTTTTTACCGTTTACATCTTTAAGCGCAAGCTTTACGGCAGAATCAAAATCACTTTTATTCCTGACTGTTCCTATGGTTTCACCGTTGTAGCTTACACGATAGCAAAGCCTGAGCCCCGAAAAGCTTAACCCTGCAATTATACAAATAAGTGAAAACAGCAAAAAAGCAGAGGTTTTTATATATCTGTTAAGATTTTTATATTTTTCTGCAGTATTGCAGGCTTTATCCTTGATAAAGCTGAATAAATCATCAAACATAAAACCCCTTGCTTTCTCAAAAGTTACATTAAATGTTACAACTTTGTAACCGTTATGTTACCATTATATAACTTTTTTGGGAAAAATCAAGGGGTAATTTTATATTTCATTAAATTTTTACAATTTCATAGTTTTAGGAGAATAATGCTTAATAAAATCCTTCCAATCTTCATCGGAGACCTCTTTATCTTCGGATTTCTTTTTATCTGCATAATTCTTATAAAGATTTTCGATTATACGCTTATACATACGGTTCACTTTTATTTTTTCTCTTATTGCGATAAAGAGCATAACAGATGCGGTAATTAAAATAATCATAATGCTCGGCAGATGCCTTATATAAAAGAGTTTAATAAGACCGAAAAGCCCCTCCCCATCGGAAGAAATACAGACTTTTATATACAAAAAGCAAAAATAAGGAATCGATACAAAGCTCAAAGCCGAGCCGATTATTTCAAGCTTTAGCTTTGACAGAACAAGACCTGCAATCGGCAAAACCGTAAACACGCAGATAAGAACAATGTGCAGATTACTGAATTTAACATTATAGGCTATCCCTGCCGCTTTATTCATAAGTGTAGAAGTAACAACAAGAGCATTAATAACGAAAAGATATATAACACCTATAAGATTTGCTTTCCACAATCCTCCGTAAAGCTTACCTTTTGTTTTTGCATAGGATACTCCGAGTTTATATTCAACCTGTTCTACCCTTTTTAAAATATTATCGTACTTTTTCAAAGTGACACCGCCTACTTTTGAATTCTGCATACCGTTATTATATACTTATTTTCCGCAGTTGACAAGAGGGAAAAACAAATATATACTTTAATTCGGTGATAAATATGGCAAGAATTAACATAGTTATGGTAGAACCGGAAATTCCTCAAAACACCGGTAATGTTGCAAGAACCTGTGCCGCAACGGGCGCAAGGCTCCATCTTGTAGGACCTATGGGGTTTAAAATTGACGACAAAAAGCTAAAGCGTGCAGGTCTTGATTATTGGCAGTATCTTGATATTACCTATTATGAAAACCTTGAAGAGTTTTTTTCAAAAAACAGCGGAGCTTTTTTCTTTTTCACTACAAAGGGCAGAAAAGCGCATTCGGAGGTATCATACCCAGATGATTGCTATCTATTTTTCGGCAAGGAAACAAAAGGGCTTCCGGAAGAGCTCCTTATCGAGCATAAAGACGAATGTCTGCGCATTCCCATGGCTTATGATATCAGGAGTCTTAATCTTTCAAATTCGGTTGCAATTGCCGTTTACGAGATCTTAAGGCAATGGGATTATCCTGCGCTTCAAAATGAAGGTCAGTTGCATAACTACCGTTGGGAAGAAATTTAATGCACATTTTCAAAAATCCTCCGTATTATGTATTGAAGTATACCAAAGCATCAGCGGAAAATTATTGTTTATAAATCCGGCTTGAGTTTTAATGTTTCGGTATAATTTCAAACATTTTATGGAGGTTTTTTTATGTCAGAAAGCAATTTATCCTCTGCGGACTTTACGTCCTTTAAGGAAGCGGTCTGCATTGATGCCGGCAGAGTATACGATTCCTGCTGTGACCGTGATTGCCTTGAAGATTTGCGTTGCTTCTTCACGGCGGAAAATCAGGCAATAGTCGACAGCGCCATAAGCGTGAGGCTTGTAAAATCCAAGGTACTTAATGTGACAATAGATGTTGAGCCGATAAGCTTCAACAAGGGCTTTTATTCCTGCGACCTTACATTCTTTTTCTTAAACGAGCTTGATGTATTCGATTCTCCCAACAGTTGCCCGACCAAAATAAACGGTATTTCCTTCTTCTCTAAAAAGGTGATTCTTTACGGAAGTGACGGAAATGTTCAGGTATTTTCAAGCAATAATTCACCGAATACGCCCTGCGAAAAATCAACTATTGCAAATTCAAACAGTCCGAAATGCGTTTTGCAATGTGTTGACCCTGTTTCCCTTACGGCACGGTTTGGAAAGGTATGTGACGGATATCAAAACATCTGCTGCTATATACCGAAGCCGGTTACAGATTATGTAGGCGCTCCGCTTGTTACCGAAACGGCGGTCGGCTCAAAGGCAGTATTTGTAACACTCGGACTTTTCACAATCGTTCAGCTTATAAGGGATGTTCAAATGCTTATTCCGGTTTACGATTTCTGTGTTCCCGAAAAGCATTGTGATGATACAAGCGATGGTCCCTGCGATGTTTTCAAAAAAATAAAGTTCCCGACAAACGATTTCTTTCCGCCTAAAGCCAACTATGACTCCGATTGCGGATGCAAACCGGAAGAATATTGAATACTATAAAGTCAGCCGCCGCCCATTTTCGGGCGGCGGCCG
>JAZLFV010000072.1:0-5554 GCA_045615965.1 Acutalibacteraceae bacterium | reverse complement strand
CCGGTGACGAAATCAGAACTATCGAAAAGGTATTTTCAAAGTATAATATTCCGTTTGACAGCGATGTTGTGGATTTTTATAAAAACCGCACACAATGGCAAACCTATACCTTAGGCAATTTTGATGCCAAGGCTGAATTTACCAACAAGTTTGCACAGCTCCTTGATATGCTTTGCATAAAAGAGCAAAAGAATGAGATGATAGACGATTATTTTGCCGAAATGCAGAAAAAGCATAAGGTTGTTCCGTCTGCAATAAAGGTTCTTAAAAGCCTTAAGGAGATGGGATACCGTATGTATATCACGGCAAACGGATATTCCGAAATTCAAAGAAAGCGTCTTGAAAGAGCCGGTCTTACCAAATTTTTCAACGGAATTTTTGTTTCTGATGAATTTGGAATCAGAAAACCGAGCAAAGCCTATTTTGATTATGTTTTCGGTCGTGTTCCCGAAAGCAGGCGTGAGAAGATTTTAGTAATCGGTGATGCGCAGTCAACCGATATTTTGGGTGCAAACAATGCAAAGCTTGATTGTTGCTGGTATAATCCCAACCGAAAAGCGCCCAAGTATAAGTCTACATACGAAATTGATAATATAAATCAGTTGCTCTTGTTACTTGATAAAAATTAGTATGGTTATATTATGCCGCCGTCTTTTTCGGCGGCTGTTTTTGATTATTGTTTTTAAAGGCGTGTGATTGCTATAAAAAGAATAACGGTAATAGGCGGAGGTGCGGCAGGGCTTATGGCGGCAATATCAGCAGCAGCCGAGCCGCAGGCTTATGTAACATTAATCGAAAAAAACGAGCGGCCTGCACGCAAGCTTATGATAACCGGTAAGGGAAGATGTAATGTTACCAACAACTGCGATACGGATGCTTTAATAAGAAACATACCCAAAAACGGAAAATTTCTTTATTCCGCATTTTCGAGATTTGCTTCGGGTGATACAATGCGCTTTTTTGAGGAATTGGGAGTTCCGCTTAAAACCGAGCGTGGCAACCGTGTTTTTCCGGCTTCGGATAAGGCGGTTGATATTGTAGATGCACTTGTAAAAAAGGCTAAAAGCGGCGGTGTCGGGTTTATTACCGCTTCGGCAAAGCAGATACTTTTAAATGATAACAGGGTGTTCGGCGTTGCTCTTGATAACGGTCAGACAGTCGCTTCAGATGCCGTAATAATAGCAACGGGCGGTATGTCTTATCCGCTTACCGGCTCAACCGGGGATGGCTACCGCTTTGCAAGAGAATGCGGTCATACCGTAAATCCGATTTATCCGTCATTAGTGCCGCTTGTCTGCCACGAGGGCTTTTGCTCATCTCTTTCGGGACTTTCGCTTAAAAATATAAAAGCATATTTCTATGAGGAAGGCAGAAAAAAGCCTGTTTATGAGGAAATGGGAGAAATGCTCTTTACCCATTTCGGAATATCGGGTCCTATAGCACTCTCAGCTTCTGCACATTTAAGAAATATTGATAAGAAAAATTATACTGTTCTAATAGATTTAAAGCCTGCCTTATCGGCAGAACAGCTCGACAGACGCATTTTAAGGGATTTTGAAAGCGAGCTTAATAAGGATTTTTCGAATTCTCTTGATGCGCTGTTGCCTAAAAGCCTTATTCCGGTTATAGTTAAGCTTTCGGGAATAGAGGCAAATATAAAGGTTAATCAAATCACAAGGGAGCAAAGGCAAGGCCTTGTTTCACTTATAAAGGGATTTAAACTGCACATAATAGGTACAAGACCAATAGAAGAAGCGATTATTACCGGCGGGGGCGTAAGTGTTAAGGAAATTGAGCCTAACACTATGGCTTCAAGGCTTATAAACGGGCTTTATTTTGCCGGCGAAATAATAGATGTTGATGCTTACACAGGCGGATTTAATCTGCAAATAGCATTTTCAACCGGTTATTTATCGGGGAAAGAATCAGTAAAAGGAGTAAAAGAATTATGATTTCAATAGCACTTGACGGCCCGGCAGGGGCAGGAAAAAGTACGGTAGCAAAGGCAGTTGCAAAGGAACTCGGTTTCATTTATGTTGATACCGGCGCACTTTACCGTACTGTCGGTTTGCATTTTTTAAGAAAAGGAATTGATACAGACCTTAACTGCGATGTTGAAGCAGAGCTTAAAAATATTGAGGTTGATTTAAAGTTTACAGACGGTGTTCAGCGTGTGTTTTTAAACGGTGAGGATGTTTCGGAGGAAATAAGAACCCCAAAGGCTTCTATGATGGCATCTGCCGTTTCGGCGAAACCGCCCGTGCGTGCTTTTTTGCTTGAAATGCAAAGAAAGCTCGCAAGAGAAAATAATGTTCTTATGGACGGCAGAGATATAGGTACGGTAGTGCTTCCGAATGCAACAATGAAGTTTTTTGTAACCGCTTCTGCGCAAGAACGTGCAAATAGGCGCTTTAAGGAGCTTACCGAAAAGGGTATGAAGGTAGAGTATAAGGATGTTTATGATGATATAGTTCAAAGGGACTATAACGATTCTCACCGTGAAATCGCTCCGTTAAAGCCTGCCGAAGACTCTGTTATGTTTGATACAACGGGTATGAATCTTGAGCAATCGGTTGAAAAGCTTACATCAATAATAAAGGAAAGGCTTTGATAGCTTGAAGATTACAGTTGCAAAAACCGCAGGCTTTTGCTTTGGAGTAAACAGAGCAGTAAATACCGTTTACGAATTGCTGGACGAAGGTAAAAGGGTTTGCACATTAGGACCTATAATTCATAATCCGCAGTTGGTTGGGGAATTAAACGAAAAAGGTGTACGCATCGTTGATTTACCAAGCGAGGTAAAGCATGGAGAAACTCTTGTTATCCGTTCACACGGTGTTCCGGAAGAAATAATCAAAACTGCAGAAGAGCTTAATATAGATTTTGTTGATGCAACCTGTCCGTTTGTTGCCAAAATTCATAAAATAGTTAAAGAACAAAGTGAAAAAGGCGACCTGATTTTCATAGCCGGCGATAAAAATCACAGCGAAGTAATCGGAATAATGGGACATTCGATTACCGATACATTTGTATTTTCAAATGAGGAAGAGCTGATAAAAATCGGTGAAAAATGCCCTGATTTATATGAAAAGAGCATAAGTGTGGTGTCTCAAACCACATTTAATGCAAAAAAATGGACAAATATTCAAAAAAATTTAAAAAAACTCTATACAAATGCAAAAATTTTTGATACAATATGTAATGCTACTTCGGCTCGTCAGGACGAAGCACGTATGCTTTCAAGGAATAACGATGCTATGGTCGTTATCGGAGGAAGGCAGAGCTCAAACACCGCAAAGCTGTTTGAGGTGTGTAAGGCATTCTGCGAAAAGACTTTTCTTATACAAACCGCTGATGAAATTTCATTTGATTGGTTTTGTGATGTGAAGTCTGTCGGGGTTGTCGCCGGTGCATCTACGCCGGCGGGTATCATAAAGGAGGTAACTATTACCATGTCGGAAAATTTACAATCGGTAGAAGAACAGACGGAGGTTAATGAAACAACTGTTCAAAAAAGCTTCGAGGAAATGACGGATGAGGAAGCATTTGAGGCTTCTTTAAGCAACTTAACGGGCGATCAAAAGGTAGTCGGAACCGTGCTTGCTGTAAATCCCACCGAAGTACAGGTTGACTTTGGCAGAGGAATTACGGGTTACATAGCAGCATCGGAATTCTCTCTTGACCCAAATGTTAATCTTGAAGAAGAAGTTAAGGTCGGCGATAATCTTAATCTTATCATTATGAAAATCAACGACCAGGAAGGAACCGCAATGCTTTCAAAGCGCCGCTACGATGCTATTGCCGGTTGGGATAATATAATCACAGCCAAGGAATCGGGCGAAATCTTAAAGGGCGTTGTTCGTGATGTTGTAAAGGGCGGAGTTGTTGTTTTTGCAAACAATGTTCGTGTTTTCATTCCTGCTTCACAGGCAACAATGTCAAGAAACGATTCTCTTGATGAATTAAAGGGCAAAGAAGTTTCTTTCCGCATCATTGAGATTGGCAGAGGAAGAAAAGCTGTCGGCTCAATCAGAAGCGTTCTCCGTGAGGAGCGCAAGGTTGCTGAAGAAAAGTTTTGGAGCAATATTGCCGTTGGCGACCGTTTCACAGGTGTTGTACGTTCGCTTACAACCTACGGTGCATTCGTTGATTTAGGCGGAGTAGACGGAATGGTTCACATTTCCGAGCTTTCGTGGACAAGAATTAAAAATCCGTCAGAGGTTGTAGCTGTCGGTGATGAAATCAGCGTTTATGTAAAAGCTATTGATACCGAAAAGAAAAAGATTTCTCTCGGATATAAAAATCCGGAAGACAACCCTTGGACAAAATTCCTTAACGCATATAGCGTTGATGATGTTGTTAATGTTAAGATTGTATCCCTTACAACCTACGGCGCATTTGCAAGAATTATTCCGGGTGTTGACGGTCTTATCCATATTTCACAGATTGCAGATAAGCATGTAAACAAGCCTGCAGATGAGCTTACTGTCGGTCAAGAGGTTGATGCAAAGATTACTGCTGTTGATACCGAGAAAAAGCGTGTCAGTCTTTCTATCCGTGCTTTGATTGAAAAGCAAGAGGAAGAAAAGCAGGCTGAGGGTGAGGACGAAGTTGTAGCAACAACCGAAGAGGCTCCTGTTGCCGAAGAAGCTCCTGCAGTTGTAGAAGCTCCTGCAGTTGAAGAAGCTCCTGCCGTTGAGGAAGCTTCTGCCGTTGAGGAAGCTTCTGCCGTTGAGGAAGCTCCGGTAGTTGAAGAAATTCCTGCAGTTGAAGAAGCAACCGAAACCAAAACTGAGGAATAATTAAACAATCAAATAACGGTTTTAACGGTCATGGCTTTATGCTGTGGCCGTATTTTTATACCCTTTTATTTAGTATAATGTCTTATTAAATTCAATTTTTTATATGATTTTACTTGAATATGCTCGTATTATTATTGCATCCGCACTTTTTTGTGCGGATTTTTTTATTTTTATCTAAAAAACACTTGATTTTTTTAAATAAGTGCATTATAATACTATAAAAGTGTGGAATTGTGTAGGCAAATTCCATAATTGTGGATAAATGTGTGGAAAGTGTGGATAATTCCCCTTGAATTTTCAAAAAAAGGCGGGTGGTAGGAATGCTTTACGGCGGTTATCAACATAATATTGACAAAAAAGGCAGGCTTGCCATACCTTCAAAGCTTCGTGAACAGCTTGGCGAATCGTTTATGATTTGCCGTGGAATTTACGGAAAACGCTGTCTTTGTGTTTATTCAAGCTCCGAATGGGAAAAGCTTGTTGAAAAAATAGGGAATCTTCCTAATGCAAAATCAAGTGTTGTTAAAAGGTTTCTTTATGAAGGCGCTTTTAATGTTGAATTTGATACGCAAGGAAGAATACTTATCCCTGCCAGTCTTCGTAAATATGCTTCGCTTGAAACTGAAGCGCATATTATCGGTATGGATACAAACCTTGAAATATGGAATACTGAGCTTTGGGAAGAAGAAAATGCCCAGTATTCACCCGAATCGGTTGCCGCTATTGTTGAAACATTGGAATTTTAATTATGG
>JAZLFV010000071.1:0-9334 GCA_045615965.1 Acutalibacteraceae bacterium | reverse complement strand
CGCAATCCAAAAATGCAAAATTTCTTGTTGAATCAACAGTTGCAAATTCGCCGACATCAAGAGTTCCGTAATCTCCGCCTAAATGACGGGGATAAAGCTTAAGCTTCTTAACTTGACCTGACTTTGTTGCAGTACCGTTTAAGAAGTTTTTGCAAGGAATACGTACCCAACCGTCAAAGCCGGCAGGAATTGTGAAATAGCCATAGCTTCCAGAAACTCCGTCAATTGCGTATGTTGTGCCGCTTGCCCAGTTTTGTGCACCGTCATCTAAAAGGTAATAATCCTTGTCTGCTGCAAGATTTACCCAAATGGGACCATCTGTAATTATACTCATCTGATTTGCAAGCGTGCCGGTGTTTTTAACACGGAACATTAACGAATTTGTATCGTTCCAAGCAGGACCGTATGAGCCATCACCCGTAGCTGAGTTGCTTGCACTTTCAAATGTTAAGTAAGCAAAATATGTTTGGTCTTGCGGTGCTGTAAATACTCCGCCGGTCTGATTTGCAGAGTTAGTATTTACTTCCATGTGCAAAACATTTCTGTTATTTGGAACAAAGCTATCAACCGGGAATTTCCAAATGGTGTTCCAATCTGCAACAAACCAGTTATTTGAGCCACCTCTCGGTGCTATTGTTCCGCCCTGTCCCAAGAAAGGAACAAAATCAGCATTGTAGCAGTTAAGCAATACAGGTGCAGTTAAACCGGAAGTCTTGATATACATAGCATCCTGTGTGCCGTTTACTACAGCAAATTCACCGACATCAAGTGTACCGTAATCTCCGCCTAAATGACGAGTGTAAATCTTAATTTTATTAACAACACCGGAAAGTGAATTAGAAGCGTAATTCAAGAAGTTTTTACAAGGTATACGAACCCAGCCGTCAAAGCCGGCAGGAATGGTAAAGTAACCGTAGCTTCCGGAAACGCCGCTGATTGCAGTTGTTGTGCCGCTTGCCCAGCTTGTTGAAGTGCTGTCGAGCAAATAGTAATCCTTGCCACTTGCAAGATTTACCCAAATACTGCCGGTGCCCGAACCATCGGTAATCATACTCATTTGGTTGGCTTGTGTTCCCGTATTGGTAACACGGAAAATAACAGATTTTCCGTCATCCCAATCCATATTATATGAACCGGCATTAGCAGTTGCAGAGTTGCTTGAAGTTTCAAACTGCAAATAAGCAAAATAGTTTTGGTCTGCACCTGCAACAAATTCGCCATTTGAAATATTAGCAGAAGCTGTGTTTACTTCCATATGCAATATATTTCTGTTATTAGGAACAAAATTCTCGGTCGGGAATTTCCAAATGGTGTTCCAATCCGTAATAAACCAGTTGTTTGAGCCGCCTCTCGGTGCTATTGTTCCGCCCTGTGAAAGGAAGGGAACAAATGCAGCATCATAATAACTATCCTCATTTATGAATGTATCATTCATATCGGCGTGGTTTGAGGTAAGGGTAAACTTCTTACCGTCTTTACCTAATGCGGTTTTGGTATTTGAAGATGAGAAGCCGTAAAAATCGTTATCGGTAAAGTTGCCTACATTAAGACTTCTTGCAGAATATCCTGCGTCTTTACAAAGGTCAATGGTATCAAAGCCTACGGATAATTTGCTTAAATTAGCGGTAGAATCAACAACCATAAGTCCTGCTATAACAGCATCTTCGGAAGCAGAAAATCTATCGTAGCCGAAGTTAATGCGCCAAATGTTATAAGGAGCATTATAGAAGCTTGAATACGGAATTCTTACCCAACCGGAAAATCCGTCAGGGAAATGAAGTGCCTGCATACCGTTCCAACCGGGGAAATTCTTTGAAGCAGAATTATACTGTTTCCAATTTGTGCTTCCATCCTGCAACAAATAATATTGAGCCCCTGAATTCAATGCGTTCCATTTTTGCGCAAGCTGATCGTTAATCGTTTGAAGTTGAACTGCAAGGTTAGTTTCTCCGTTTGCAGGATTCTTTACATAAAACATAAGTGAATCGGTGCTTGTAAAGGGTGTGCTTCTTTCGTAAGCAGTACTGTCGGCTGCACCGGCACTATTGTTCTCATAAATCGACTGCGAAAGGGTAGTTAACCCACTTTCGGGAGTAATATCAGCAGAAGCCGCTTTTGTTTTAAAAACATCAAGGGTTAATCCCGAAACGATATTCCTGTTGTTTTCTCCGCTTGAACATACTATCGGTGATGTTCCGCTATTAACCCATGTATGGTAATAAAGCGGTGTGCCGTTGTATGTATCGGCATCTGCAAACGCAGGAACCATACAAAACATGGTTAAAACCATTGAAATGCAAAGAACAGTCGCTAAGAGTTTTGCTAAATTTTTACGGTTAAACTTTAACATATTGTTACCTCTTTCTTTATATTTTTGACTGTAAGGTTTTCACACTCTGAAAACTGCCGTGAAATTTTCACCTCCCGTTTCATATTTTTCAGCTTGTAAAAATATCTTTATAGACCATGATACAAAAAAGCAACAGTCAGAGCTTTTATGTATCTTCTATGGTTAGCTACCGATTTAATCAATCAATAGTAAACATATGCAAAATATTAAATCCGTCAGAATACTCAACCGTATTGTTAAGACGGGCGGTTTGACCCAAGCTGTTTTTCATAAAGAAGGCTATCTTATATGTACCCTTTTGCTTGGGAAGTACCATTTTAGCGGTAATATTATGCGTAAGCTGTTTGCGGTCGGAATAGTTTTTCGGGTCGGTACTGTACCATTTTGACGGGTCGCCCGCATAAACCTCCGATACAACATTGTTGTTTTTATCAAGTATTGCAAATCCGCTCTTTAGGTTGAATGCGGCGGAAAATCCGTAATTTTTAAGGCTCATAGAAACATTAATACTGTTTCCTGCCGAGTTTCCGCCCGTGACTTTTAATTCCTGTGCGGCTATATTGTAGCCCAAATAATCCCTTACATACTCAAAGGTGTTACGCTTAACGGTGCTTCCGTCACTTTTGCTAAACCAAGTGGGAGTAACAAGAACACCTAAATCGTTAATTATCTTGTTTGTAATTTCTTCGCATTTCCAACCGTATAAAACAGTTTGCGGCAACGTTCCGCCGTAAAGCGATATATCCGCATAGCCGTGATTTACGCTGAAGGTTGTCATATGAAGCTCCGAAAAAGCTTTAATTGAAGAAATCGGGTCTACATATATTCCGTTTTCTTTAAACCAACGGGTTGTAAACAACTCACCGTCCATAATCGAATAGGGCGATTCCTTCACCGAAATCTGCCATTCTTCATTATCAGGGCGCCAGTTTCCCTGACCGTAGTCGTCATTCGGAAACATCTTTCCGAAAAACGCATCCGCCGCATAGCCTACCCTGTTATACAAAGGGCTTGATTTTGATATACATTCCCTTTTGTATTTAGGAAGGCGGATAATCAGATAGGTATCTTCGGGAACAAGCTTTGCTACCTTGTTTACTATTTCGGTTTTGTCGGCAGTTGAAAGCATCGGTTTTAGCGCTGACCATTCACCGTATGAGCCGATAAGACCGAAATTAACGGCATATAAATTATCCTTATACTTTTTCCAAAGCAAACCGTATGTATCAAGGTGATGCAAAACAGTTGCCTTTGAAGCACCTATATCGCCGTAATCAAGACCGTGCTGATAATAAACCTCAAAATATACCTTTACACCTATCTCCTGATACGCTTTCATATAGTTATCAAGATACTGTACCGTTTCGGCAGGAAGCTCATAGATATCTTTATAATAGTTCATTATAAAATACAGTCGGCATACCGTAACGGTTTCAAGCTGGGTGTTGGTACTGAGTGTTGCCTTAACATCCGAAAGAATGTCGTTATAGGTCGTTTTTCTTAAAACATTTATATCAGAGGGAACCCATAACTGCTGTTCGGAGCGCCATCCTCTGTCGGGGTTACTGCTTAAAAGCGAGGTGTGCTCGGCAGGAAGTGTTGTAAAGCTCTTTGAGCAGGTGGCAGGCACGGATTTTGATTCATCGTAAATATTGCCGTCTTCATCAATATATTCATAGATATACTCTATTTCTTCTTCGGGCTCATCATCGGTATCCTGCGATACAGTCTGCTTATCGGAGGATACTTTTTTGTCTGCCTTTTTGGCTTTCTTTGCCTTTGAAGACGTTTGCTCACTATCTCCGCAGGAAGAAAATGTTGCCAAAATAAGCATAATCGCCATTATTAAGGAAAATATCCGTTTAAGCATTTTTCTTCCCCCTTTTTTTAGCAATTATAATTATTACAGCCGTTGCTCCGCCAAGAAGTAATACACCGCCTGCAATCAGCACGATAATAAGCCAAATCGGGAAGTCTTCATCCGATATACGCCTTCGGCGGATTATCTTCTTCCGGCCTTTACCCTGCTTATATTCGCCGTCACCGTCTTCGCCATCAATGTATTCTTCTATGATTTCTTCATATTCGTATTCATCGTCTGAACCGAAGCCACGCATATTGGTTACCCAATCATATAGATATGGGTCGTCTTGCGCAACAAACATATCTCCTACTATCTGCGATTCGGGGAAAATTGAGCATAGCGGATACATACAAAGTCCCTTTGCTCCTTTAAACGCCGAAACAGCCAAGGTATAATATATTCCCGATGTAAGACCGTCTATTTCGACCTCGTTGGTATCTGTCCAATAAGAGCCGGCAAATTCATAATATGTATAACCGAACTGACCGGGAAGCGAACGCATAATATATAAATCACAGCGGTATCTGTCTGCACCCGAATACTTGTCAATAACTATCCTTGCCGAGCGTGATGTAACATCCTCTGCATATGCTGATTCTCTGCTTCCGTTAGGTGTCGGCAAATCCTTAAGCATTGTTCCCGAATCCTTAGGAACATCGTAAACCGTGGACTTAACATCCTCTTCCTCCGAAACGCTGCCGCCGAAAATATTTAAGCATTCCGTACTGCCGTCAACATAAGCACCATCGTGAGATAGAACGCCGTTTACGGATTTAAATATTCCGTTTACGGTTGCATCGCCTATTTCTCCGCCTAATTCGCCGAAGCCGAAAACAACATTAACCACCGTGTCGCTTTCCTTTAAGCATTTATAATAGCCGTTTGAATCCTTATAGGTTGCAAGATACTCGGCGGGGAAGTAAATATATCCCTCAAAGCCGCCCGGAATCTGGACCTTTTGGTCTGTAACCAGGGTATATGTCCAATCGGTTTTGCCTTTTTCTATAATCGGTAATAAGAATTCGTGTTTTACCGAAAGCCAATTTCCGCTCCCAGTTGATATCTGGAAGAAAAATTCCGTTTGGTCAGACGAGGTTTTCGGCACCTTCACCGCTACAACAAGTCCTTTTGCGCCATCCATTGCAAAAGGCATTACACTACTGTATCTCGGCGTATCCGCCTTGATTTTAATTGCATTATTACAAGAATATGAAATTCCCTTTGCCTCAAACGGTGTGCCGTTTTCGATAATTCTGCCCGAAAATTTGCTTTCACGCTGTATTTCCTCGGCAGTATCTATAAGAGCACTCATAGGAGCGGTATCGTTATTTTCGTATCCCATAAACGGGTCGGTTACGGATTCCCAAACCGCAATATCATCTCTTGTATATTCGGTTTTTGAATTTTTGCCATAAAGGTTTATAAGTTTATCATTGCCCTCTAAAAGAAGCTGACCGAAATCACCGTTGTTATAAAGAACGGCAAGACTTCCGACCTCCGGAGTTTTATATTCTCCGCCAACCTTCTTAAACAGGAAATTATAATACTTTATGTTATCCGAAAGCATTGAGCCGTTTGTATTTTTAAGCGATGTATATGGAATCCTTATCCACCCCGAAAACCCTGCCGGAATGGTTATATCGCCGTTACCGTTTGATAAATGCTTTGTCCAATAATTTTCGTTACTGTTAAGCATACTGTATTCGGCGGCGGCATTTGTTGTTGCATAAATATCGCCGTATGCCTGGAAGAAAAGCGCATTTTCCTTTTCACTTTCGTTTCTTACATAAAACATTACGCCGCCCGATGTCTTTATCCTTGAGGTATAGAATTCATCGGGATTTAAATGTACGCATGGTAATGTTTCCTTAACAATATTTATATTGCTTGCAGGGGCATATATACTTATACTGTATCCGCCGTCTATATTCGGAGTAAGGGTATTTCCCGTATCGGATACCGCCAATGTATGATTGCTGTCTGCGCTGTTGTTTACGGCCTCAAACTTACCTTTAACGAGATATCCCTCGTAATAATCGGGACGAATGAGCGACTGTGTTGTATCAATTCCGGAAATAAGAACATCATATAAATCGTAATCCGCAAAATCGGAGAACATAATATTTCCGAGCGCAGGCTCGCCATATGAACCGCCTACATTGCCGAATGCCGCAACAAATCGCTTGATTTCACCCTTCGGATACTGTTTCATCGAGCTAAACGGAATTCTTATATATCCGTTAAAGGCGCTTGAAAAGCTGATACTTCCGTTGCTTAAAGCGGTTTTCTTTTCCCACCTTGAAGAATTACCGCCGGAAAGGATATAATATGTGCCGTTCTTTGCTAAAGCCATCGGACTGCTTAACATAAGAGTGTTTGAGGACGGTACCGAAACATATAAAATCAAACTGTCCTTATTATTCGGCTCATATTCGTTAAGGAAAGATATTTCAACACCGCTTGTTTCGTCCATAGACTTTTTCGTACCATCCTTTGAGGTAGCGGTGTAAATATTTCCGCCCTTTAAGAATGTGCAAAGCTTTTGGCTTACCGATACCGTTCTTGCGTTATCGCCTGCCGCCAGAACTTCGCTTAAATCGGGAATGACTGCCGAATAGTAATCGGAACCCGTGATGGCTATTTCCTCGCCCTTATCCACACGCATTGTGGAAAGGTTTTCTTCAGAATGATTCACAATCATAAACGAACCAACCGATAAATTACCGTAGGGTCCGCCAAGTGCTTTCGGCAAAATCTTTATTCCTTCAAATGTACAGTCACCCGAAAGCTTGCTTTGAGAAGCATCCTGCAGACTTTCATACGGTATTCTGAGCCAGCCCGAAAAGCCTGCCGGAATTTCAACATTTCCGCTATCGTCCGAAGCAAATTTTGACCATATTTTATTAGATGAATTAAACAGATAATATTGGGCATCCTTTGCGAGCCTTACATTTTTGTTTCCGAATGAAATTGCCATAGATGATGCATTTCTGCCATCCTGCTTTATATAAGCCATAAAGGCTTTGCCCGAAGAAAGCTTTTCTTCGTTTTCGAATTCGAAGGATGTATTAAAATCAACTATATCGGCATCGGTTGAAAATGCGGTTTTGCCTGAAAAATCCGTAATATCTATATTAAACTGCCTTGCGCCTGATTCGGTTAACTTGATTTCATCCTTAGAAGAAGCAAATTTAAGACTTGAATAATTCTTTTTGCCCTCTTCAACCGTCATAATGGCGCCGATTTCAAGACTTCCGTATTCCTTGCCTAAAGCAGACGGGAAAAATTCAACAGAGGTCATCATATGGTCCGGTGCAAGCTTTCCCGTTCCGTTCATAGTTTTAAAATTGGATGACGGTATTCTTACCCAACCGCTGAATTCGGCAGGTATAACAATATCGCCTGCGCTTTCGCTGTTAATTTCGGTCGTATTTGTTTTCCAAGATGTTTCGCCGTCTTTTAATGTATAGTAAGGTAAGCCCTTTGTAAGGCAGGTCCAAATCTTATCGGTTTCGTTATCTGTAGAATCAATTAAATAAAGCCTTGTTTCTTTTGCGGGACTTGTGATTTTATTATGCTTAACATAAAACATAAGCGCACCGTTTTGAGTCCACTTTATTCCCGAAAAATTAACCTGGGCATAATATTTATCATCTACCGAAGCTTTATTTGCAACACCGCTTATAGTAAACTTTCCGCTTTTTAAATACTGGCTGTCGTGAGTTCCCGATGCCGCTTTTTTACCGGCAGTAAGAGTAAAAGATTTTGCATTAAACGGGCTTGATATATCATTCATACCCTCAAACAAAATTGCAGTTGAATTATAAGGTCTGATGGCTTTCCCGGAGGGAAGCGTAAAGTTTTCAGCCAAATATGCAGTATACGGCGGGTCTATAACACTACTTGCCAGTTTATAATTGCCTACTTCGGCATCTCCGCATGAAAATGTATAATAGTATCCGTTATCAATCCCCATACTGTAAGCATTGCTTTCGGTTTTTTCCGATACGCTGTAATAGTTATTATCTTTTGGAGTTGAAGATGTTTTACCGTTTACTTCAATAAGCTTTGCATTGTAATAGGATTTTCTTACAAGCTCGTATGTTGCATTATCTTCTCTTGCCCTTACGGTTGTTACATCGTCAAAGATATTAGACAGCATTATACTGCCGATTTCAAATCCCGTTTTATCGGCACTTATATCAATGCTGTTTATGCAATTACCCGATAATCCCTTAAACGCCGAAACGGGAAGCTGAATATAGCCCTCAAAGCTTTCGTTTAGAGCCAATTCACCGTTTGAGGTTTTATATTTGCTCCACGATTTATCGCCACGGTTTAACAAAAAGCATTCTGTTTCATCAGGCATTGCCGCATCATTGATTTTGATACTTAATTTATTTTCGCTTTCTATCGGAAGCCTTACACATAGAATTACCGAGCCGTTTTCATCCGATGGAATATTATTATTCTTAAATTGATAAGCAAAGCTTTTTGAGGTTACAAGATTTGTGTAGCCTCCGTTTATTACAGTATTGTTATCGCATTTTTCCAGCCCCGAAGTATCAGACGGAATTAAAAGATTGGTTCTGTGGCACAAAAGCTCCGTAACTATTGACTTAGCCTCGCTGCCGTTTACACTAACATATTTTTTAGTATCCTTTGCATCGTCTACTTTAAGGAATGTTCCGACCTTAATATTTTCGGCAGTATAATCTCCGCCTAAATTCTTTGGAATAAAATCAAATCTGAATATTTGTTTCGATTTTGATTCATTTATTAAAAAGCTTGAATACGGTATCGCTACCCAGCCTTCAAATCCTGCCGTAAATGTAAGGTTACCCTTTGTGCCGTCAACCGTGCTTTGGGCGGCAGGCTTTGTTTCCCATTCCTCATTACCCTTCAAGAGGTAAAAAACAGGTCTGCCGTTTCCTACACCTATCCATTGAACCTCGCCGTTTGCGGCTGCATTGCCTTTATCGGAAGCAACCATCTGGAAAAACAGCTCCGTTTTAGGTGATTCGGACGGAAGCTTAATATAAAACATAATGGCATTATCTTTTTCAAGCTTATATGTCTGCGTAGTGGAATTATCGTTATTCGTGGAAACATACAAATAT
>JAZLFV010000070.1:0-13601 GCA_045615965.1 Acutalibacteraceae bacterium | reverse complement strand
GGATAATCTCAACATCTTCAATGTGTCCTACAGGTCTTTGAAGTAAATAAACATCCCTGAAAATGCCGTTATATCTGAATTGGTCCTGACTTTCAAGGTAACTGCCGACACACCATTTCATAACCTTAACGGTAATTTCATTTTCGCCCGAAGTTACATAGTCGGTTATATCGAACTCGCTTCTCAGATGGCTACCCTCGGTAAATCCGACCTCTTTGCCGTTTACATAAAGAAATCCACAGGAAGCAATACCCTCAAAGCAAATATAAATCTTTCCCCATTTATCCTTGATATCTATTGTTCTTTTATAAAATCCGCAAGGGTTTTCATCCGGAACGTATGGGCAGTCAACGGGGAAAACATAGTTAATGTTGGAATAATTCGGATTTTCAAAGCCCTCCAACTGCCAACAGGAAGGAACATTTATTTTATCGGAATATTCTACTTTTTCGGGAATATCCAATTCCTTTTCAAAATAAGCAAAATCCCAAACGCCGTTTAACAGAGTATATTCGGATTTACCGCTCGGAATATAAAAGCTTTTTGCCTTTCTTCTGTTTTTACTTGTAATTTGTGGATTTTCGTAAACACGCATTTTAAATACCTCAAATTTATTCTTTAATTTTAATTGCTGTTTTTCTTTCGGTCAATGAATTTTCGCCGACATAAACGGTAAATTCGCCCGGTTCAACAACATATTCGCCGTTTGCAAGATAAAATCCCAATTCTTTATATCCGAGATTAAAGATGATTTTTGCAGTTTCGCCCTTTTTAATCAAGACCTTTTTAAAACCTTTAAGCTCCTTTATGGGGCGCATCATACTTGCCAAGTTATCGTGGATATAAAGCTGTACTGTTTCCTTGCCGTCAAAATCGCCGACATTTTCAACATCAACCGCAAGTGTAAATTCCTTGCCGTTTTTAAGGCTTTCAAGCGAAATTTCTTTTTCCTCGCATTTAATATCACCATACTTAAATTCGGTATACGAAAGACCGTAGCCAAACGGATAATACGGTGTCGGGATACTGTCAACATAACATTCTCCCGCATTTTCGCCGTAATAATTATTAACAGGTCTGCCGCTTGAAGTGATATTATAATAAAGCGGAATATGCGTGGCTTTACGGGGAATTGTCATCGGAAGCTTACCGGACGGAACTGTATCACCGTAAATAATATCCGCAACGGCATTTGCCGTTTCGCTGCCGCTGTGCCAGGCATAGATTAAAGCATCAAAATTATCGGCAATTCCGTCCATTTCAATAGGTCTGCCGCAGAAAAGAACGCCGACAACAGGCTTTTTGACAGCCCTTGCTCTTTTAATAAGTTCAATCTGGTCGGGAGAAAGAGCGATATTTGAAACGGCTCTGTGTTCGCCGGTTGAAGTCCAGCTCTCACCTAAACACAAAACTGTAACATCGGTTAAATCCATCCATTTAATGGAGCTGTCCCAACCAAGTCCCGTTCCTGCAACATCCTCGATAGTGCCGGTGGATTTTGCTTTCATTGCCTCATACATATTTGGAGTTTCTTCGGCTTTGCCATCAAGCATCCAACTACCGAGAAGGCTTCTTCTTTCATAAATAAACGGACCTATAAGACCTATCTTTGCAGATTTATCTATAGGTAAAACACCGTTGTTTTTAAGAAGAACTGCCGATTCTGCCGCCATTTCTCTTGCATCGGCTCTGTGCTTTTCATAATCAATCTCTTTTGTTTCGCAATATGGGTTATCAAACAAGCCCTTTATGAGCTTAACCCTTAAAACTCTGCGGACTGCTTCGTCTACCGTATCAACCGAAACTCTGCCTTCCTCAACCAAGCTTTCAAGCTCATTCAGATAATGCTTATCGTGCATATCCATATCAAGCCCTGCGTTTATCGACATTGCCGAGCAATCGGCATAGGTCTCTGCAACACCCTGACGGATAAGCTGGTCAACAGCATCATAATCAGAAACAACGAAGCCCTCAAAGCCAAGCCTTTCTCTCAATATTTCTGTTAGATAATGCCTGCTTGAGGTAACGGGCTGACCGCTTATATCGTTAAAGGATGACATAACGGTCATACAACCGGCATCAATGGCACTTTTAAATGCGGGCAGATAGTAGTTATTAAGTGTATAATCGGAAATTTCGGTGCGGTGATAATCAATACCGGCTTCGCTTGCGCCGTAACCGATATAATGCTTTGCGCAGGCAAGCATTTTACCGTTATCGGCAGGATTTTCACCCTGAAGCCCTTTAACAATGGCTTTGGCAGCCGCACTGCCCAAATAAGGGTCTTCGCCGGGACCCTCGATAATTCTGCCCCAACGGGGGTCAACTGACCTATCGAGCATCGGGGTAAATGTCCAATGAATACTGTCGTTCGAGGCTTCCCTTGCAATATCGCTGTAGCTTTTGCTTATTAGCTCTTCATTAAAGGAAGCGGTCATGGCAAGAGGTATCGGGAAAACGGTTTTGTGACCGTGAATAACATCTCTGCCGAACAAAATCGGGATTCCGCTTTTTGATTCCTCAACGGCAATTCTTTGAAGCTCGTTATAAAATTCCGTGCTTATAGCTCCCTGACTGTCATTTCCGGCAGTAGCGCCGACCGACATAAGTATTGAGCCTATCTCGCCCTTTCTTACCTGCTCTTTAAAAACTTCAATATCATTTTGAATAGGTGTTTCCTGCTGGTTTAACTGTCCGATTTTTTCTTTTAATGTAAGCTTTGATAAGATTTCTTCGATTTGTTTTTCAAAGTTCTGCATATCAAGTACCGTATCTTTCCTTTAGTATGTTTTTCATTACCTTTACGGCAAATTCCGCCTCTTCATAAGAAAAATTCTTTCCGAAGTGATTAAGGTTACATTCCATATTGTAAATACCCGTATAGCCTATTTCGTCTAATGCATCAAATACATCTTTCCAATCAATCGTTCCCGTCATGGGAATTTTATGCTGGTCGGTAAATGTATCGTTATCGTTAAGATGCAAAACCGTTACCTCGCTTCCGAGTCTTCTGATAACATCGGCAGGAGTCGGGTTTCCGTAACGCATAGCCTTGTTTGAATGACCTGTATCAACGCAAATTGTGAAATAATCTTTATATTCATCAAGATTTTTTATGTTTTTATAAGCTTCTTCAAATTCATTTATATCACCGAAAAAGTCAACCGCCGAAAATCTTACGGCATCGCCGAATGTTTCCGTTGCAATTTTAACGCCGTATTCCTTTGCAAACGGCAATATACGGGAAAACATATCAAGGCTTAATGAATGCATAAGCTTTCTATCGGGATTAGGTCCTAAAAATATAGATGTTGCATTATGGATTACGCAAACGGGAGCGCCTAAGCATTTGGTTGCAAGAAGGTCAAGCCTTGTGTTTGCGACAAGTGCATCATCCTCGTCCTTTTTATTTTTAAAGCCTTCCAGCTTACCGTGAGTCTGACCGATGATTATTCCCAAACTATCGGCATATT
Source organism: Acutalibacteraceae bacterium (assembly GCA_045615965.1). Classification (GTDB taxonomy): domain Bacteria; phylum Bacillota; class Clostridia; order Oscillospirales; family Acutalibacteraceae; genus UBA737. The sequence goes on along the minus strand of JAZLFV010000070.1, from coordinate 10,128 downwards.
CTTTAAGCTCGGTATAATATTCAATAACCGCCTCATCGCCTTTGGCATAAAGCGAATTGGGATTTCTTAAATCGTTGTTTTTGTATTCAAGTGTAAAGTCAACCGAATCCGCACCGATATCCGCCGCTATTTTCAATGCTTCTTTATCGCCGTATCTGTGCTGAAATTCGCATACCGAAATTCCAATAAGTCTTTTCATAAATCCATCCGCCTATCTTTTAAATTTAATGTTTTCGGTTTTTAAAATAGTTGCCCTGCTATCTACTATATCAACCCTTACATTATGCTTTGAAAATTCAAAGCCTGCACCTGTAAACGAATCGTTTTTCCTATCTATATCAGAGCCTATAACCAGCGGACAGGGTTGACCTATGTGGTCAAAATCCTCGCCCTCATATTTAATGATTGCTTTGTGCAGATGACCGCATATCATCAAATCGGGCTTAATATTTTCCTTTAATAGCCTTGCCCATTCGCCGTATACCTCACGCTCTATGTCAAACGGCGGCTCTTGAAGATATGTAAAGGGATTATGGCAAATTATAAGCCTCGTTTCTATACCGTCTGCTTCATATTCGTCTTTTCGATTTTTAATTACTTCCTTTATAAATTCGGTTTGACGCTTTCTGAACATATGGCAGGCAACCGTTCCGCCGTATTCTTCGTGAGAATCTGGCTTATCCTCTCCGCAGTCAAGAATAATTCCCCATATATTTCCGAGAGTAAAGGTATAGTATGTTTTCAGATTAAAGCTTGGTGTGTATTCAGCCATCTTTTCGGCATAAAAGCCACGCAAATCGTGATTTCCCCTTGAAAACACTATCGGAATTTCTCCGCCTGTTACCGCTTCGGCAATTTTGTATATTGTATCAAAATTACTGATTTCTCCGCTATGGTCGGGTATATCGCCGTTCATAATCAGAAAATCCATTTTTCCGTATGCCTTTGCCGCCTTTACGGGGTTTTCTACCATATTATGCGCATCGGCAATATGAAAAGCTCTTATATTATCTTTTTTTTCAACCGGATAAAAATTATATTCGGTTTCTGCTGTTTCCTCGCTTGTCGGAAAATACGGCTTGCGCTCTATTAAAACCTTTTCACAAACGGTATACTTTTTTGCGTTGTTAAGCACCTCCATCGGCACGGAAATTCTATGTACTTCTTTTATTGAGCACATTATTCCGTTTGATTCGTCAAAATAGCATTCATCCCCTATTTTCACCCACATAAGCGAAGGCTTTGTAACGGGGACCATTATCTGATATTCTTTTCCTACAGCAAATACGGCGGGTGCGGTTTTAAGCATAATTTTTCTCCTCTTTCCGATAAATTCAAGCTGCCTTTAAACACTTGAGTTTACACATTGTAAAGTATACCAAAGCAGGTCATTAAAAGCAAGGATAAAATAGATAAAAACACGGCTTTTACTAAGTATTTTAACAGCTTATCCGTGTTTTTTCGGCTAATGCTTTTAAAAGTCAACTTTTTCTCCGTCTGATAGATTTTTTATTACAAGCTCTTTATTTATTACCATAGCAAACGGTCCGCCTTCAATTACGGTACAAGTGCCGTCTGCATTTCTTTTAAAGCTCATAGGCGACAGGAATTTATCCGTTCTGCCGATATTCGCATTGCCGCTTTCAAGCGGAGCTATTATGTAAAGCTTGAAATCATCATTGTCTTTTAGTATTATTTCAAAGCTCTCGACTGCTTTTTTTATCGTTAATTCTTTAGAAAAATGCTCATAAAAGAAAAATTCTTCTCCGAAAATGCCTTCAATATCAAGCGATGAAATACTGCCGCTTACCGGCTTGTTTTCGCCGCTTAAATTAAATACCGCCAAAACACCGCAACCGTTTGCCGTATTTATGATTTTAAAGGCCTTACCGCCCGTTACGGGATTTACCGTCAGGCAATCTCTTGAGGGAACTGCAGGATTATCGGCACGAAGTATTCTTCCGTCATTAAAGCAAAGCGGCTTTAAAATTTCTGCACGGCTTCTGCCCAATGTATCGCTTACATAAACAGGCCCTCCGCTTACCGCTCTTAAAAGGCTGTTTTTAGTTGCCTGACCGTCATCTGTCCACCACATATCGTAATCGCAATAGTAAAACTGACCTTGAACAAGACAGTTATATGTGCATTGCAAGATGTGCTTTGTAAACCACTCACGGTCTTCCGGCTGAAAATCGTCACTACAACGGGAAACCGGACTTTCGCTTCGGTTCCACATATCCTCGCTCGCCATACCCATACAGTTTATCATTCTGCCGCCGAAATGCTCGTTTACCGAGCGCTCCATAGCGTTATGGAAGCTTCTTGCCACTTCTCCGACCGGCGCATACTTTTTGTAAAAACGCCGTGTCATACTTTGATTATCTATTTTTACAAACTCGGCTCCACTTTCTTTTAGGTAATCGTGAAATACTTTATAAAATCCGTATGCTTTTTCCTCTTCATAAGAGGGAAGCCAAGTTTCGTTGCCGACATTGATAAATAAATCCTTATGAGCATTATAAAAATCGCCGTTTTTATCAACACCCATCCAATATCCCGTTGTGGGATGCCACATTCCGACCCTTATGCCCATTTGATTTACTTTATCTATGCAAGCCTTAAGCCCATTCGGGAATCTTCTGCTATCCGCCTTATACGAATAAAGCCTTGAGGAATGCATAAGAGCAAACATCTGTTGCCTTGTATCATAAGGCTTATCCCAAAAATCACGAACCTCTGCCCACATATCATCGAAGATTGCCCATTTTACGGGTATTTCTTTTTCTTTGAACTCTTTACATTTATCGGTTATGCCCTGCTCGCTTACCCTTATCTCAAAAGCGTCCCAGCTGCACCAACCCAAATATTCAAATATTTCGGGATATTTGCGTTCCTCTCTTAATTTACATCTGCCGCCGAGCAATTCTGCACCAAGCTTTGCGCATTCTTTTGAAAGCTCGTAAGGATTTTCGCCCTCGGCATATGTAAATGCAAGACAGTTGCAGGTATTTAAATTTTCATACCAGCTGTAAAGCTTTGCACAAAGTGTGTTATCCTCATTCCCCGAAAGAACACATTTATACTGCTCTGATACAACGGGAAGAATTACGGTATATTTTCCGTCTGTATGCTCAATTATCAAGCCTTGTGTATTATCGGGAATTTCCGAAAGGCGTTCCCCAAACCCGGGTCTGCACCAAAATTCTGCGTGGCGGTAATCAGACATAAAAGCTCTTACTTCGTGAATATCTATATTTACATTTATTCCGTTTTCAGAATCAAGAGGAAATTCAGCATTTACCGAAACAAACAAAGCACTTGCTTTTGCGTGATTTTCAATTCGGTATCCCTTTTGTATATCTAAGACGCAACCATCATTTTTAAAAGCTTTTACTCCGACTATATTCAACGAAACAACATCCTTTTCTTACTTTTTAAATTAAAACCGCACATACCAATGCGATTTAACAAAATGCCTATGTTAGTTAATATCTATGTTAGTATTGTATCAAATTTACGGCATTTTTAACATAGACCATTAAGACACATTTAGTGCGATTTTATTTTAAAAAAGGACATATTTCCAATGTATGCGCAAAAAACGTATTTTTTTAAAGCAAAAAAGGACAAATCCGTAAATTTTGGCGGAACAATTCTCAATTATAGTGAATTATCACTAACAAGCACTTTTAATGTGGATTATGATGTTTGTATAAATCGGTGTGAGGTGCTTATGGGTATTTATAATTTTGTTGTTAAACGAATACTTGAACTGTGCAAACAAAAGAATATTACTCCAAACGGGCTCAGCTACAAAGCGGGTATTTCGCAATCAACTGTTAAAAGTATTTTATGCGGAGAAAGCAAGAATCCCGGAATTGTCACGCTTAAAAAAATTTGTGACGGTTTTGATATAACTTTGATAGATTTTTTTAACACCGAGGATTTTGAAGAATTGGAACAGGAGCTGAAATAAATCTCCTTTGTTCGCCGTTTTTAATAGTCAAACCCGTCTCAGAGGTGTTTTAAGTGTTTACGACTTCGGGATATTATTACAAAGGATTGCCGGACTACACAAATATTGATACCGCTCCGCCCGGTCAGGTTATGTTTATAATCAGCGCCGGACATTACAAGCTTTTAACACTTGATTTTTTTGATACATCGCATCCCCCACGCAACGATTATCAGATACTTTATGTTAAAAGCGGTATTCTTTATTATTACGAAAACGGCATAAAAAAATCCGCCGGTGCAGGCAGCTTTGTACTCTACCGCCCCGGTGAACCTCAAAAATACATTTATTATCTTAAAGACCAACCCGATATTTATTGGGTGCATTTTTCCGGTTCATCGGCAACTATGCTTTTGCAATCCAACAATCTTTTAAATTCAAAGGTTATTACAATAGGGCATAAAAAAAGATTTGAACATATATTTAATTTTATGATTGAAAATCTTAATAACACAGACGGATACTCAAACTCTTTAAATATGCTCTACCTTCAAGAGTTGATTTTCCTCATTGCAAGGGAACGCCAAGAGCCGGTTACAAAGGAAACTCCCGAATATTTAAAGGCGGTACAGTATATAAATGACCATTTAAGCGAAAAAATAACTCTTGCCGATATCGCCGAATATACAAATGTATCAACAAAAACACTTGCGAGGCATTTTGAAAAATACCAAGATACCTCGCCTATGCGGTATGTGAATTTCACCCGAATCGAAAAGGCAAAATTCCTGCTTCAAAGCAATAACTCAATAGGTCAGATAGCGTTGGCTTTAGGCTTTGAAGACCCGCTTTATTTCAGTACGGTTTTCAGAAGATACACCGGCATTTCTCCCGAAAAATACCGAAAATCCTTTAAAAAACAGTAAAACTCCCGATGCGGTCTTGCATCGGGAGTAATATTTTAACGGTTATTTCCTGTTAATTTCAAGTATTTTTGTTTCGTATTCACGTGAATTGATAATGTGAATTCCCTTATTCATAAGGTAATCTCCGCCATAGCATACGCCGCCGAGCTCATAAACCGCATTTTCGTCAAGACCGGCAAGCTTTATATACTCATCGTTTCCGGCAGGAAGCAGGGAAATCGGATATATGCAGACAAGAACCTTTTTTCCGTCCTCCGAAACAAACTCATTTACCGACATATTGCCTTCAAACGGGGAGCGAAGCCTGTATAAATCGCCGTTGTGGAAAATACTTCCCAAGCGTCTGTATTTTTCCACCGCTTCCTTTGCGGTTTTAAGCTCATCTTCGGTGCATTTGTTAAGGTCAAGTTCAAAGCCGAACTGACCTGCAATCGCAACATCGCAACGCATTGAAAACGGTGTTGTTCTGCCGTCTTGATGATTAGGGCAAGCCGAAACATGAGCGCCCATAGCAGAATACGGATAGGCGAGACTTGTGCCATACTGAATTTTAACACGCTCTGCCGCATCGGTATCGTCACTTGTCCAAACCTGAGGCATATAGTGAAGAATACCGCAATCAAACCGTGCTCCGCCGCTTGCACAGGCTTCAAACAAAACATTCGGAAACTTTGAAGTGAGCGTTTCAAGAACATAGTAAAGCCCGAGCACATAGCGGTGCATAACCTCGCCCTGCTTTTCGGCAGATAAAAGCGCCGAGCCCACCTCGGACATCTGGCGGTTCATATCCCATTTCACATATTCTATATTTGCCTTTTCAAGCACAGCGCCCACAGCATCTATTATGTAATCACACACATCTTTTCTTGATAAATCAAGGTTATACTGATAGCGTATTTTGCTCGGCGTTCTGCCGTTTGAATGGATTATCCAATCAGGATGTTTTTCAAAAAGCTCACTATCGGCATTAACCATTTCGGGCTCAAACCAAAGACCGAAACGCATACCCAAAGCATTGACCTTATCTGCCAATCCTTTAAGACCGTTTGGCAGTCTTTCGGGCATTTCGGTCCAATCGCCCAAGCCCCTGTCTTCATCGGTTCTTCTGCCAAACCAGCCGTCATCAAGCACCATTGTATCAACGCCGATGGTTTTGGCTTTTTGGGCTATATTAACGATTTTTCCTTCGTTAAAATTAAAATATGTTGCTTCCCAGTTATTTATAAGCGCATAGCGTTCGATATCCCTGAATTTTCCTCTTGCGATGCGTTTTCTTATAATTTTATGCAGATTTCTCGACATTCCCGAAAGCCCGTTCTGCGAATATGTAAGTATCGCTTCGGGAGTCTGGAAGCTTTCGTTTGTTTCGAGCACCCATTCAAATTCGCTCGGATTGATACCTATATACGCACGAAGTGTGCTATAAGGGTTAAGCTCTGCCCCTGCCGTGAAATTGCCGCTGTAAACAAGACCGAAGCCATAAGCATTACCGATATTTTCGGTTGTGTTTTCATCGCATATCGCAATAAACGGATTATGATATGAGCTGCTTATGCCTATTCGGCTTTCAATATTATGATTACCGCTTACTATATGCTGTCTTGTAACAAAACGCTCCCTTGCCCAAGCGCCGTCAAGATGGATTATATCGCTTTTATCGGCGCCGAAAAAGTCCACAGAAGCACTAAGCACATTATGAAGCTTAATTTTTTCTCCGCCGTTTACGATTTTTACGCTTCGTGTAATAATATCATAGTCTTCAAAAACCGAATAATTAAGATAAATATCAAGCTTTTTAAGCTCATCAAAAAGATGGATAATAAGGGTTTCGACCTTATCGCCTTGCTCGGCATAAGCACTCGGCAGACCGCAAAGCTCAGGCTTTCCGCTTATTATTTCATAACCCTTATAGTAAACCTTTGTTACACGGCTTCCGTCTGAATGAAGAGCGGAAAATGCGGGGATACGGGAGTCCACACCGCTATATACCGAATATTCAAGAGGTAACATATTTGTTGAATAATCGCCGTAATCAAATGCCGAATGTGAACGCCAAACAAAATCGGATTTCCAGTTCTCTGCAATAGGATTTACAAGCTTTTTACCCCAATAAAGATGAATCGGTATATCTCCGCCCAGCAGACCGAAAGCATAGGTCGTATTTTTAGTATCCAGTTTAAAAACATTATTTTCTTTCGTAAATTTTATCATACTATCACTCCTCAAAAAGCGGGGTTGAAAAATACCTTTCCGCTGTATCGGGAAGTATTGTAACCACTCTTTTTCCTTTTCCGAGCTTCTTTGCAAGCTTAATTGCGGCGGCAACGTTGGTTCCGCTGCTTATTCCGCACATAATACCCTCTTTTGAAGCCAATTCCTTTGAAATTTTAATTGCTTCATCATCCTTAATTATACATATATCGTCATAAATATTTTGATTAAGTATTTTGGGGATAACACCGTCTCCGATACCCATTTGGATATGTGTTCCGATAGAGCCGCCCGATAGAATCGCCGCATTTTCAGGCTCAACCGCCCAAATAGCCATATGGGGATTCTCTTCCTTAAGCCCCTCGCCTATACCCGTTATCGTACCGCCTGTGCCTATGCCGGAGCAAAAGCCGTCTATATGACCGCCGACCTGCTCTAATATTTCCTTTGCCGTAACATTTCTTTGAACAGACGGATTTGCAGGATTTTCAAACTGTTGAGGAACAAAAACATTTTTATCTTCGTTTTGCATTTTTATTGCAAGATTTAAGCATTCCTCTATGCACTTGCCTATATTGCCGTCATCATGCACCAAAACAACCTCGGCGCCGTAATGTTTAACAAGCTTTCGCCTCTCTTCGCTTACTGAATCCGGCATAATTATTTTAACCTTTAAGCCCTTAACCGCACCTACAAGCGCAAGACCTATACCCTGATTTCCGCTTGTCGGCTCAACAATTACGGTATCCTTGTTTATAAGACCTTTACTTTCGGCATCAAGTATCATATTAAGCGCAGTTCTTGTTTTAACCGAGCCGCCGACATTCAGCCCCTCAAACTTAACAAGTATCTCGGCACAGTCGCCGTCTGTCATATTATTAAGCCTTACTATCGGAGTATTGCCGATGGCATCCAAAATGTTATCACAAATCATTTAAAAGCTCCTTATTTAAGCAATATTTTTATTATAACTACATAGCTTCAAGATGTCAATAATTAGTATTTTTCAAACGAAATTTACAAAAAATTCATATTTTGTTAATTATTTACGGCTTTGCTATTGCATACCGCACATTAATATGTTATAATCGCCTTATGTAAATTATTACATATATAAATTAAGAGGTGTAAAATATGAACGAACAAAACAATTGGGGCTTTACCCCGAATTTCGAGCAGCAGCCGCAGTACAATCAACAGCAAAACCCTTACGGTCAGCAACCGCAGTACAGTCAGCAGCAAAATCCCTACGGTCAGCAACCGCAGTACGGTCAATCTCAACCGGCTTATTCTTCCGGCAAAAAGAACTTTAAAAGCTTAATTATTGCATCAATCTGCATTGTTGTTGCAATCGCAATCGTTATAGGCGGATATTTTGCAATTGTCGGCACTCCGAAATCCATCGCCAAAAAGTACATAAAAGAAACCGTTCTTTGCAATTATGATAAAATCGGCAAGTACGAGCTAATAACAACCGAAGAAATCTATAATGCCGGTGCCGAAAAGAGCGATAGTGACGAAACATTTGAAGATGCTATTGAAGAAGCCAAAGACGACTTTGAAGATGAATACGGCAATCCCAAAAAAGCAAAAATTGAATTCAAAAAATTAAAAATTAAGGATATGAAGAAAAAGGATTTGAAGGAATTAAAAAAGGGAATCAAATCCTTGCTTAAGGAAGACGAATTTGAGGATATCAACATAGATGTAGATAAAATCAAAGCCGGAAAAGAAGTCAAAATCAAATACAAATTAAAGGGCGAAGACGGTAAAGATACAGAGGAAGGTTCATTATATATCGTTAAATACGGTATGAAATGGAAGGTAATTTCTCCTGTTTTGGAGTTATTCATCCCCTCGCTTTATGATGATGACGACTACGATGATGATGACTACGATGATGACTACGATGATGACGACTACGATGACGATGACTACGATGATGACGACTATGATGATGACGACTATGACTACGATGACGATGATTATTATTATGATGACGATGATTTTGATTACTGATAACCGTATTCATAATTGAATCAAATTTGCATTCTTATCCCCTTCCTGAAATCGGAAGGGGATTTTGTTTTGCATTTTTTAGCAACTATAATACTTTTTCCCTTAAAAACGCAGAATTTATCACTTTAATTGTTGACTAAACCGAAAAACAGTAGTATAATTATGGTAAATCTATTTTAAAGGAGAATACATATGGACCAGCAAAACAACAATTTCGGATACGGTCAAAATCCGGCTCCGCAGCCCCAGCAGCCTCAATATCAGCCGCAGTACGGTCAGCCGCAATACGGTCAGCCGCAGTACGGTCAGCAGCCGCAATACAAACCGCAAAACCCGCTTGCGGGAATTTCTGCAAAGTTACCCAAAAATTTAAACGATGCAAAAAAATATAAGAAACCCGCTATAATCGTAGCGGCGGCAATTGTATTTATTATAATTATCGCCATAATTGCAAATGCAAATTCGCCTAAATCACTTGCTAAAAAGTATGTAAAAGCATCTTTAAACGGCGATATTAAAAAAGCAGATTCTTATGAGCTTTTCGGCGGTAAGGATTATATGGAATTCCGTGCCGAAGAGGATGATAAAGACCTTGACGAGTATTTGGAAGATAACTATGACTGCGAAGATATGAACGAATACTATGAAGAGATGTCAGATAATCGCAAAGACTACATGGATGACAAATACGGCGATTACAAGGTAAAAATCAAGGAAGTTAAAAAATGCAAAAAGTATACAAACAGTAAACTTAAAAAGCTCAAAAAGCGTTATGACGATGATGATTTTATAGATTCCGACAAGATTTCCGCCGCCTGGACTGTTAAGATTAAATACCGCATTGAAGGTGACGAAAAGAACGATACCGATACTGCCGAACTTACCATCGTAAAGTATAAAGGTAAACTTAAAGTATTAGGCTAAAAATATTCTTTAAATGCGATATATCCCCCTCGCCTGAGGGGGATTTTTATATGTTTTTTGAAAGGAATTGGCAAATGCTGTTACTTTTTCTTG
>JAZLFV010000069.1:0-2345 GCA_045615965.1 Acutalibacteraceae bacterium | reverse complement strand
AAATACAAAAATCAAATAAAAGATGTACCTTGCGGTGATTTAAACAAGTGTTGCCGCCATAACGGCCTTTATGGTATGCATTCTGTTTTCAGCCTCCATAAATACTATTGAAGCCTTGCTTAAAAATACACTATTTGTTACCTCCATACAGTCTATACCGTATTTTTCATAAATTTGTTTTCCTATGACCGTTTCAGTATCGTGGAAAGCGGGCAAACAATGCATAAACACACATTGCTCACCGGCGTTTTTCATAAGCTCATCGGTAACTCTGTATGGAGTTAAATCGTTTATTCTTTCTTCCCAAACACTTTCGGGCTCACCCATGGAAACCCAAACATCCGTATAAATTACATCGGCATTTTGGGTAGCAATTATCGGATTATCAATAAACTCCAATGTTGCACCGGTTTCTTTGGCAATTTCCATACATTTTTCAATCAGTTCGCCGTTTGGGAAATACTTTTGGGGAGCACACGCAACAAAGTGCATCCCCATTTTTGCACATCCGACCATAAGCGAATTACCCATATTGTAACGGGCATCACCCATATATACCAGTTTTTTGCCTTTTAGTGTACCGAAATGCTCTTTAATTGTTAAAAAGTCAGCTAATATTTGAGTTGGATGAAACTCATTTGTTAATCCGTTCCAAACCGGAACACCTGCATTCTCGGCTAAATCTTCAACTATATCCTGACCAAAACCACGGTATTCGATACCGTCATACATTCTTCCTAAAACCTTTGCAGTATCTGCTATGCTTTCCTTTCTGCCCATTTGAGAAGCAGAAGGGTCTAAATACGTAACATTCATTCCGAGGTCGTGAGCCGCAACCTCAAAGGCGCAACGTGTCCTTGTGCTTGTTTTTTCAAAAATAAGAGCAATATTCTTTCCGCTGCAAATCCTGCGCTCTGTACCCGTTTTTTTCTCCTCTTTAAGCATAGCAGCATAATTTATTAAATATTCAATTTCTTCGCTTGTAAAGTCAAGCAATTTCAAAAAGCTTCTACCGGTAAGATTCATTTTTTATTCTCCTTACAAACATTTATTATAATTTCAGCGGCTTTAACAAGCAGTTCATCCGATATATTAAGCGGAGGTAACAACCTGACTTTATCCTTTGCGGTAAGGCATAAAACTCCTTTTTTGATACACTCGTTTACCACATCGGATGCAGGCTTTTCTGTTTTTAAACCGAGCATAAGACCCTTGCCTGATATTTCCTTAATTTCGGCAACCTTCTCAAAAATATTTTTGAGAAGGTTGCCTTTTCGCTTAACCTCACTCAAAAAATCATCTGTCAGATTTTCGATTACATAACACGCTGCCGCACAGCTTATGGGATTTCCGCCAAAGGTTGAGCCATGGTCACCAAATCCGAATACATTTTCGACTTTTTTTGATAACAATGTTGCACCAATCGGTAAACCGCCACCAAGTCCTTTTGCGGTTGAAACAACATCGGGCATTATTCCGTAATTCATATAGGAATACAGTTTACCTGTTCTGCCGTTTCCGGTTTGGACTTCATCAATCATAAGCAGGATATCATTTTCCTCCGTAAACCTGCGAAGGAATTTCAAATATTCTTCAGAAAGCGAAACTACGCCGCCCTCCCCCTGAATACACTCAACCAATACAGCGGCTATCTTTGTGCTTTTATTTAATTCTTCAAGCTCATCGGGTTTTTCTGCCGTAACCGAAACAAAGCCTGCGGTAAGCGGAGTGTAAAGCTCGTGATAATGCTCTTGACCGGTAGCCGAAAGGGTGGTCAATGTTCTTCCGTGAAAACTGTTTTTAACGGTGACAACGGTGTAATATTCACTTCCCTTGGTTTCGGCGGCATATTTTCTTGCGACCTTTATTGCACATTCGTTTGCTTCGGCTCCGGAATTTGAAAAAAAGACCTTACTCATACCCGTTTTTTCGCATAACATTTGAGCTAATTTTGTGCAAGGCTCTGTATAATAAAGATTTGATGTGTGCTGGATTTTGTTAAGCTGAGCAGTAACGGCGTTTTTCCAGCCACCGTCATTCGCACCGAAAATATTTACACCTATTCCGCTTCCCATATCAATATATTCTTTGCCGTTGATATCGGTATAAACCGAGCCTTTTCCCGAAATAATTTCAACAGGAAAGCGCTTATATGTAGAAGCAATATATTTTGAATCAGTTTCAGATATACTCATTATCAATTCTCCTTAAACAATGTTCCTGCACCCTCATCGGTAAGCAATTCCATTAAAATAGAGTGCGGAACTCTGCCGTCCATAATAACGACATTCTGAACACCTTTGTGTATAGCTTCTATGCAGCATTCGACTTTCGGTATCATTCCG
>JAZLFV010000068.1:0-2565 GCA_045615965.1 Acutalibacteraceae bacterium | reverse complement strand
CGTTATCGTCTACCCAAGAAACTCTGAAAGTAATCATTCTTTCGGGTTCTACCATACGCTCAATAATTCCGTTTTTCTCATAAGCGGGATTAGCTTCAATAACCGGCTCCAAAGATTCAAGAACTTCTTTAACTGCCTGTAAAAATTCAGGCTCGCCTGCGTTGCGCTTTTCGAGCGTTTCAAAGACATTATTTAAATACTGTGACTTAAACATTTTACATCATCTCCTATTTGATAAAAAAATTTTACCACCATATTTTTTTCTTGTCAACAAAAAAATCATCATTTTTTTATCAAAAACAGTAAAAAATCCGCTGTGTTTTTGCACGGCGGACATTTTTTAAATGTTTTACTCTATTAAATTGATGTTTCGTGAGCAATCTCAACCATATCAAAATCCAATGACTTCTGCATATTTAGTGCTTCAAAGATATCATAATCTACAAGCTCACCGTTTTTATAGCCAACAACTCTATTGCCTATACCGTGATTTAAAAGATGAACAGCAGCATTACCGAGCTCGGTTGCGCAAACTCTGTCCCTTACGGTTGGCGAGCCGCCACGCTGAACATGACCTAAAATAGTAGCTCTGGATTCAATTCCCGTTCCGGCTTCAATCTTTTTGGCTATTTCTTCTACTCCGCCTACACCCTCGGCTACAACGATAATAAAATGCTTCTTGCCCGTTTTGCTTGATTCATTCATCTTTTCGATAATTGCATCAACATCAGCTTCGATTTCGGGAACAAGGATTGAAGTTGCGCCAACGGCAATACCCGTTTGAACGGCTATATGACCTGCGTGCCTGCCCATAACCTCAACAACACTGCAACGGTCGTGCGATTGGGCGGTATCCCTTATTTTATCGACCATTTCCATTGCGGTATTCATAGCGGTATCAAAGCCTATTGTATAATCAGTTGAGGTGATATCGTTATCTATTGTGCCGGGGATTCCAACGCACGGTATTCCGTGATTTGAAAGGTCTCTTGCGCCTCTGTATGAGCCGTCACCGCCGATAACAACGATACCTTCTATTCCAAACTTCTTGCAGTTTTCAACAGCCTGCAGTATGCCCTCTTCAGTTTTAAACTTAGGACTTCTTGCGGTATAAAGGAATGTTCCGCCTCTGTGAATAATATCCGAAACCGAACGCAGGTCAAGGTCTATAATATCGCCCTCTATAAGACCGTTATAGCCTCTTCTTATTCCCTTTACATTCATACCGAGTGAAATTGCGGTTCTTACAACGGCACGAATTGCCGCATTCATTCCCGGAGCGTCTCCCCCGCTTGTTAAAACACCGATTGTCTTCATAAATATTTCATCTCCAAATTTATAGCAAAACCTATTATATATTGTAATTCCAAATATTGCAAGAAAATTATTAAACAAATTTTTTGCCGGTTATTCAACAAATTTCACATTTTCCTTGCCCAAAATGGCTGAAATTTCCGAAATCATAGCATTATCATAAGAAACACGCATATTATCCGGCGCACAAAAACGTTTGTTTGTATCGGCTTCAACAGTAATAACACAGTAACTGCCGCCATACTTTTTTATTATATCCTTAATTTTTTCAAATTGAGGTGATTTTATACTTTTAACCTTTAAATAAAGACCGGGTTTTATCTTTTTTGTTTCGGGATTGCGCTTGGCGCTTTCCGGTATCAGCTCAACAGAATCGAGAATTAACTCGGTATCACGCTCTTCCATTTCGTTTACACGCCCCTTTAAAACAACGGAATTACCCGAAACAAGCTGCTCTCTGAAAGAGGCATAGCTTGCGGCAAAGGCGGTAACATTAAGCGTTCCGCTCATATCCTCGATACCAAACGAAGCAATTACTGATTTGTTTTTACGCTGGCGAACCTTAACCTCGGACAAAACGCCTGCAACAAAAACAAATGAGCCGTCCTTATATTTACCGTTTAAAACATCGGCTATATTTACTGCGCCCTTTGATTTTGCAAAAGCACTATAATACTGCATAGGATGCCCCGAAAGGAAAAGACCGGTTGCCTGCTTTTCCATAAGGAGCTTTTGTATTTCCGGCATCTCATCGGTTTCGGGAAGCTCTATATCCACATTTTGTTCGGACATACCGAACAAATCAAGCTGATTTTCACCGCCCACACGCTTCTGCTCGTTTACCGCAGAAATTATATTTTCTATTCCGAAAAGCATACGCTTACGGTTTTTATAAAAGCAATCAAATGCACCGCTTTTAATAAGACTTTCGGTTGCTCTTGAATTAAGCTCCCTGCCTGCATTGCGGTTGCAAAAATCATAAAGGGAAGTGTATTTCCCGTTTAAATTTCGTTCATTTATTATTCTTTCTATTATCGAAAGTCCTAAATTTTTAACGGCAAGAAGCCCGAAACGGATATTATTTCCGTTTGAAGAAAAATACTTTTCGCTTTCATTTACATCGGGAGGCAAAAGCTTTATTCCCATACGCTTACATTCGTTGCTGTACTGCGAAATTTTAGATGTGCTGTCAAGCACGCTTGTTAAAAGCGATGCAAAATAATAAGACGGATAATGGCATTTTAAATATGC
>JAZLFV010000067.1:0-2584 GCA_045615965.1 Acutalibacteraceae bacterium | reverse complement strand
CAACAAAACACCACAAAAGTCAACAAAACGCCACAAGAATATTGAAAAATCTTTTTAGGTATGTTATAATTTAAAAAAAATCGGAGGATTTAAAAGTATGTTATCCGATGCAAGACGCAATTTAATTAAAGAAATGGCTCTGCGTGACGGTGAAGTTATAATAAGCAGCGTTGCACGGGAGCTTGATGTTTCACTCGAAACAATAAGGCGTGATATCAACGGGCTTTGCCGAGAAAATGTGCTTGAAAAGGTACATGGCGGTGCTGTTCCCGTAAAGGGGAATGTTTATGAGGATGAATATGTTAAGCGCAAAACAGCCAACCAAGGCATAAAAAAAGAATTGGGGCGCTTTGTTGCCGAAACAATTAAGAACTCAAAAACCGTCTTTTTATCAGCAGGAACAACCGCCGAAGCGATTGCAGGCTTTGCAAACAAGCTCACCGCCGTTTCCATAATAACAAATTCCGTACCGGTTGCCGAAGCATTGCAAAAAAACGGGAAATCCGATATTATTCTTTTGGGCGGAAGGATTAACCCCGAAGAGCATTTTACATACGGCGCACAGGTTATTTCAAGCATAGAAAATTACCGTGTTGATGTTGCCGTTATAAGCGCCGTTGGAATAGATGAATCCGGCGCCATGTGTGCCTCGGCCGAGGAAGGAGCAATAATGGCGGCAATGATTAAATCTGCCTCAAAATCAATTCTTGTTGCCGACAGCTCAAAATTCGGCAAAAAATCGGTCTACCGGCATTGTAATCCATCACAAATAAATCAGCTGGTAAGTGATTCTTCAACAGCAATATCGGAAAGTATTTTAAAGCATTATAAACGCAATATGGTTAAAATTGATATAATTTGAATATAAAATCATAGCCACCTGCACATTTTTTGTGTTGGTGGCTTTATATGATGTATTCAGTTTAAATTTCTACTCCTATCGGGAGCAGGATTTCTTTGCGGTGTAAAGAAATGCAAAAAGTCGGTGGTAGTTTTTTATTAAATGATGTCGCCGTTTTACGGCTAATGATGTTTCGGCTAACGCCGAAATGATGTTGTTTGCTTTGCTCACAATGATGCGATGTTTGCCGCCCATGTCCGCAGACACATCATGTGCAAAGCACACATCATTACCGTAAGTAACATCATTCAAAAAACGCACTTTGTCTTGGTAGACGAAAGTGCGTTTTTTGTTGGTGCGGGTAACAAGATTTGAACTTGCAAGTCTTGCGACATATGCGCCTGAAGCATACGTGTCTGCCAATTCCACCATACCCGCATTATGCAGTCAATTATACATTCTTTTTATGAAAATGTCAATTAAATAGATAAAAATGTTTTATATGAAGTTCAGAATTAAAAAGGCAGAGCCTTTTGTATTTTAATCTTGCTTTGCTTCGCAATATGCGCAACGGTATGAGCCATCAATCTTGTCTATTAGAAACTTATGCTTAATACCCCGTTCAACCGAAGTAATACATCTTGGATTACGGCATTTTTTATCAGTTATATATTCTTTGTTTTCTTCTGTGTTTCCGCCGAATAAAAGCTTTAGAATAAGCGCCATACGCATATATTTTCCGTTTAAAACTTGCTTAAAATAGCAGGCTCTTGTGTCGCTGTCTACCGCTGTGTCTATTTCATTTACACGGGGAAGCGGATGCAAAACCGAGCAATCTTTTTTTGCAAGCTTCATTTTTTCGGAATCTAAAATAAAGCTATCCTTTAATCTTTCGTAATTCTCGGGAATTTCAAAACGCTCCCTTTGAATACGTGTCATATAAAGTACATCAAGTAGTGGAAGAGCCTCCTCAAGCGAAGAGGTTTCAATATATTCCGCATTATTTGATTTAATAATGCTTTCCTTTACATAGCTTGGAAGCTTTAATTCTTCGGGAGAGATAAGAATAAACCTAACATTGCTGTACCTGATTAACGCATTTATAAGCGAATGTACCGTTCTGCCGTATAAAAGGTCACCGCAAAGCCCTACCGTAAGACCGCTGAATCTTCCTTTTTCACGGTGGATTGTAAGCAGGTCGGCAAGGGTTTGAGTCGGATGGCAATGACCGCCGTCACCTGCATTTATCACAGGAATATCGGCGCTGTTTTTTGCAACAAGCGCCGCACCCTCTTTAGGGTGACGCATAGCGATTATATCCGCAAAACAGGAAACGGTTTTTGCAGTATCCGCAACCGTTTCGCCCTTTGCAACCGATGATGTGGCGGAATCGGTAACACTTAAAACATTTCCGCCTAATGAATACATTGCCGATTCAAAGCTCAGCCTTGTTCGGGTTGAAGGCTCAAAAAACAGGGTTGCAAGTATTTTACCCTTGCATTTTTCGCTGTATTTTTCGGGATTTTCCATTATGTCCTCAGCTGTGCGGATTAAATCCTCTAATTCATTTTCGGTTAAATCGGTAATATCAATAAGGCTTCTCATTTATCTTTTCCTATCCAGCTTTCGTCAGACGGATTATTTCTGAAAGCAATAAGCTTTTTTATATCTTCTTCCTTTATATATCCTTCCTCTGCGGCAACCGAAGCAATACAATCAAAATCGGTAAGGGAAATATTTTTT
>JAZLFV010000066.1:0-2208 GCA_045615965.1 Acutalibacteraceae bacterium | reverse complement strand
GATATCGGTTCCCGTTTCACAATGGGCGGCTCAACCGGTAAAGACCAAAGGGTTTACTATTTTAATACGAAAGAACTCATAGATAACAAATTCGGAACGGCAAATCCCATTCCTTTCCGTGTGGTTGATAAAAAAATCGGTCTTGATATTGATGTATCGCTTCGTATGAACGGTGTTTATTCCTATAAGATTTCCGACCCGATTCTTTTTTATACAAATGTTTGCGGTAATGTATCGGATGAATATAACCGTGAAGAGCTTGACGGTCAGTTAAAAACTGAATTTGTAAGTGCATTACAGCCGGCTTTTGCACGGCTTTCGGATATGGAAATCCGCCCAAATCAGATTATAGCTCATAATAGCGAGCTTGAAGAAGCGATGAATGCTTCGCTTTCGGATAAATGGGGAAATCTTCGTGGACTTAAGGTTGTGTCGGTTGCATTAGGCTCCGTAACCCTACCCGAAGAAGACCAACAGCTCATTAAAGACGCTCAAAGAGCGGCTATGTATAAAGACCCGACTATGGCGGCGGCAAATCTTGCAGGCGCTCAGGCAGATGCCATGCGTTCTGCCGCTAAAAATGATGCAGGTGCTATGACCGGATTTATGGGTATGGGAATGGCAATGAACGCCGGCGGAGGCGCAGGGAATATTCAAAACCTTTATGCTATGGGTCAACAGCAACAGCAAAATCAGCCTGAAACACAAGCAGATAGTTGGAAATGCGCTTGCGGCGCCGTTTCTACCGGAAAATTCTGCACAGAATGCGGAAAACCAAAGCCCACCGAAAATGGATGGACCTGCTCTTGCGGAGAAGTAAACAAAGGTAAATTCTGCCAAAACTGTGGCGCAAAAAAGCCGGAGGGTGCTCCTCTTTACCGTTGCGATAAATGCGGTTGGACGCCGGATGACCCGAAGAATCCACCGAAGTTCTGCCCCGAATGCGGAGATATCTTTGATGATAACGATAAGAACTGATTATGAAGGGCTGTTTTGTTTTTTGCAAAGCAGCCTGTTTATTTTAGGACGTGATTTTTAATGCAGGTTACCGAAGAATATAAATGCCCTTCATGCGGAGGCGCATTAGAGTTTAATACCAAATCGCAGAAGCTTAAATGTCCGTATTGTGATAGTGAATTTGATATAGAAGTATTAAAAGAAATTGCCGAAACAGAAAAGAAAATTGAGGCAGACGACCAAATGGACGGTTGGAATAAAGCATCAAGTGAAGCTTGGAATGATGATAATTCTTCCGTTTGCTCGTATATATGTAAATCCTGCGGCGGTGAAATAATTGCAGACGCAACAACAGGGGCTACTACCTGCCCGTTTTGCGGTAATAATGTTGTAATCAATGAAAAGTTTTCAGAAACATTAAGACCTGACTTAATTATTCCCTTTAAGCTTGATAAAAAGGCGGCAAAAGAAGCGCTTTTAAACCATTTTTCCGGTAAAAAGCTTTTGCCTAAAGCCTTTAAACAAGAAAACCGTATTGATGAAATAAAAGGAATTTATGTTCCGTTTTGGCTCTATAATGCCGATGTTGACGGAGCTGTAAAATACAGCGCTACAAAGGTAAGATGTTGGTCAACCTCAAAGTACAATTATACCGAAACAAGCTATTATGATATATACCGTGAGGGTGGAATTTCTTTTCACGATATTCCGGTTGACGGCTCTTCAAAAATGCCGGATGATTTAATGGATTCGTTAGAACCGTTTTACATTGAAGAAGCGGTGGATTTTAATACTGCATATTTTGCCGGCTATTTGGCGGATAAATATGATGTTACGGTTGAAGATAATATTCCACGTATCAACATAAGAGTGAAGCACAGCACCGAAGACGCATTTAAGAATACCGTAACCGATTTTTATAATACAATATCGGTTAAGGATTCTTATATAAATCTTAAAAGCGGTAATGCAAAATACGGATTGTTTCCCGTTTGGCTGTTAAATACCACTTGGAACGGCGAAAAGTATACCTTTGCAATGAACGGTCAAACAGGGAAATTTGTGGGTAATTTACCTATGGATAAAAAGCTTTATTGGAAATACTGGTTGCTGTCTTTTTTATGCTCAATTCCCGTAGGCTTAGTTATTGCATATATTGCCAAGCTGTTTTTTGATTAAGGGGGATATGATATGAAAAGATTTATTACATTATTTGTAACTTTCATTATTATGGCCTCTTGCATCAGCATT
>JAZLFV010000065.1:0-4821 GCA_045615965.1 Acutalibacteraceae bacterium | reverse complement strand
GAGGCAGGCTATGTGGGCGAGGATGTTGAAAATATACTTCTCCGCCTTATTCAAGCCGCCGATTACGATATCGAAAAGGCGGAGCACGGAATTATCTATGTTGACGAAATAGATAAAATCGGCAGAAAATCCGAAAATGCGTCCATAACCCGAGATGTAAGCGGCGAGGGCGTACAGCAGGCGCTGCTTAAAATCCTTGAGGGTACTGTTTCGAATGTTCCTCCGCAGGGCGGAAGAAAGCATCCCCAGCAGGAGTTTATTCAGATTGATACCACAAATATTCTGTTTATTTGTGCAGGCTCTTTTGAGGGAATCGAAAAGGTTATCGAGCGCAGAATGGGCGGAAGCAGCTTGGGCTTCGGCGCAGATGTCAAATCGCCTAAGAGCATTGAAGCCGAGTCTTTAACCGAGTGCGCAACCCACCGTGACCTTGTTAAATTCGGTATGATACCCGAGCTTGTGGGCAGACTCCCCGTTATAACCTCACTTAAAGGTATGGATAAGGATACCCTTGTCCGTATTATGACCGAGCCTAAAAACTCCGTTATCAAGCAGTATATCGCACTTTTTAAAATGGATAATGTTGAGCTTGAATTTGAAAATGAGGCTCTCCAAAAAATTGCCGACCTTACAATCGAGCGTAAAACGGGTGCAAGAGGCTTGCGCTCCATTATCGAGGGTGTATTAGGAAACCTTATGTTTGAAACGCCGTCTGATAAAGAAATCAAAAAAATTATCATCACCGCCGATACCGTTACGGGCGGTAAAGCAGAGATAATCAAATAAAATATCTGTAAACTATATAACTTCGGGGTGCGTTATGGATAAGAAATTATACGATTTTATTTTAAATAAGGAGCATCATAAATTCCGCCATACTGTTGATTGGAATTTAGGCAGAGAATATAAGGCAAAGGGGCTTTCTCCCGTTGAGCGTATGTCAGACCGCTTTGAGCGTGTATGCAAAGAGGAAAAAGCGGTAATACTCGAAAACGAACAGATAGTCTTTCTTCGTACCGTATCAAATCTTCCCGATTGCTTTACCGAAGAGGAATGGGCGGAAATAAAAAGTAAGTATTATATTCACGAGCTTGGATATATGTCTAATTTGTCGCCTGATTATTACGATACAATTTCTGTCGGTTTGCTCGAAAAGCGCAAAACCGCAGACGAATACGGCAAGCGTGCCATAGATAATATCATAATGCTTTCGGATAAGTATTCGGAAGAAGCCAAAAGTAAGGGCAGGGAGGATTTGGTCGAGGTTTTAACACAAGTTCCTCGCTATCCTGCACGCAATTTCAGAGAAGCACTCCAATTTTTCCGTATTATCCACTATGCGCTTTGGCTTGAGGGTAACTATCATAACACCGTAGGAAGATTTGATAAATATATCTATCCTTATCTTAAAGCCGATATGGAAAAGGGCATTTATACAGAGGAATCGGCATTGGAGCTTTTAGAGGATTTCTTCCTGTCATTTAATAAAGACAGCGATATTTATGTCGGCGTTCAGCAGGGCGATAACGGGCAGAGTATGATGTTAGGCGGAGTAGACGAAAACGGCAACGATGTATTTAACCTTTTGTCCGAGCTTTGCCTTAAAGCAAGTTATAATAATAAAATGATTGACCCTAAAATAAATCTCCGTGTAGGAAAGAATACGCCAAAGGAAAGATACACCCTTGCAAGCCATTTAACAAAGGCAGGTCTTGGCTTTCCGCAGTATTCTAATGACGATGTGGTCATCCCCGCACTCGAAAAATTGGGTTACGAACATAAGGACGCCGTAAACTATACCGTTGCGGCGTGTTGGGAGTTTATTATACCGAATGTCGGCGCAGATGTTGCCAATATTTCGGCACTTTCTTTCCCCAAAGCCGTAGACACGGCATTTCATAAAACTCTTAAAACAGCAAAAACCTTTGATGAGTTTTTAGATAGCGTAAAGGGCGAAATTAAAAATATGGCTGATGATATTTGCAGTAATATTAAAGACCTTTGGTTTGTGCCGAGCCCCTTTATGAATGTAGTTATGGACTGCGATATTTATTCGGGCGGAAAATATAATAACTTCGGTATTCACGGCACGGGAATTGCAACCGCCGCCGATAGTCTTGCCGCAATAAAAAAATATGTCTTTGAAGAAAAGTCGATTTCGGCAGAGGATTATATAAGGGCTGTTGACGAGGATTTCAAGAACGCTCCCGAATTATTGCATAAGCTCCGCTTTGAAACCGTAAAGGTCGGCAATAACGAGGATTACGCCGATAGTATTGTAGTAAAACTGCTTGATACCTTTGCCGATAGCTTAGAGGGTAAAATAAACTGCCGTGGCGGTAAGTACAGGGCAGGAACAGGCAGCGCTATGTACTATTTGTGGCACGCAAACGAGCTGGGTGCTTCGCCTGACGGCAGAAGAAAGGGCGAGCCGTTCGGTACTAATTTCTCGGTATCCCTTTTTGCCGATATAAAAAGTCCTTTAACGGTTATAGCCTCTATGTCAAAGCCCCATTTTGAAAGGGCGATAAACGGCGGACCTTTGACACTCGAATTCCACCAAAGCTTGTTTACAGATGAAGAAAGTGTCGAAAAGGTCGGAACGGTTGTTAAAACCTTTATAGATAAAGGCGGTCATCAGTTACAGCTTAATACCGTAAACAGAGAAACTATGCTCGATGCACAGGCACACCCCGAAAATCATAAACAGTTGGTTGTAAGAATTTGGGGTTGGAGCGCATATTTTGTAGAACTCGATAAGGAATATCAAGACCACGTTCTGGCAAGACAGGCATATAGTGTATGACGGGTATAATTTTCGATATTAAGGAAATGGCGGTGCACGATGGCAAAGGAATAAGAACAACCGTATTTTTAAAGGGTTGCCCTTTGCGCTGTATGTGGTGCCATAACCCCGAGGGGCTCTCTGCAAAACCTCAGCTTATGTATAAAGAGGCAAGATGTCTGCATTGCGATTTGTGTAAAAAGCCCTGCGAACACGGTGATTGTAAGCCTTTCGGCAGATGTTTACATATCTGCCCCGAAAACTGTCTTGTTGTTACGGGCAGAGAGGTTGACGATAAAGCCTTAACCGAAGAACTTAAAAGAAGCGCCGATATTATGGGCGACTCTTTCGGCGGTTTTACATTTTCGGGCGGCGAACCGCTTATGCAAAGTGAATTTTTACTTAAAATGCTTGATAATTTAAAGGATTATGACCTTTGCATCGAAACAAGCGGTTATGCAGATAGCGAAACTTTCAAAGCCGTAATAAAAAAGCTAGATTCTGTTATTATGGATATAAAGCTTGCCAATAGGGAACAGCATAAGAAGTATACGGGCGTTTATAACGATAAAATCCTTGAAAATTTTGAAATTTTAAGAAACAGCGGAAAGCCGTACATTATAAGAACGCCGCTAATCCCCGATATAACCGATACAAAGGATAATTTGGATAAAATAAAGGAAATTATCGGCGATTCAAAATGGGAACACCTGCCGTATAACCAAATGGCAGGCGCAAAGTATAAAATGCTCGGCACGGAGTTCAAATTGAAAATTGAAAGTTGAAAATTGAAACTTTAAACGAAAAAGGCTCTCAAAACGAGAGCCTTTCAGACTGTAGACAAACTTATATAGCTTAATGCCTTTGTGGCGTTTAGCCACGTTTTGTTTTTTCGGCGACAGGTGCGGCGAAAAAACACTTTTTAGGCGAAAACCGCTTAAAAGCGGTTTTCAAGAGAACAGGGGTGGTATTGGCGGGGAAAGAGTGCAGTCCGAAAATCACAGATTTTCGAGCGAGCGGCTTCCCCGTCCAAGAGAGTGTTGACCATTGTCAACACTCTCAAAGGCTCTCAAAACGAGAGCCTTTAATTATTATTTATTTCCTTTATTTTGAAAGGATGCGGATGATTTCGTCACCTACATCGCTTGTTGAGGCATTTCCGCCCAAATCGGGGGTTAATACCTTTTTTTCGGTAAGCAATGTTTCGATGGCGTCAATCACCTTTTTGCCCCAAGCCTCATACCCAAAGAAATCAAGCATCTGGCTAACCGACCAAGCGGTAGCAAGCGGATTTGCAATGCCCTTGCCTGCGATATCGGGAGCCGAGCCGTGGATAGGCTCGAACATTGAGGGGAATTTGCGTTCGGGGTTGATGTTGGCGCCTGCCGCAAGCCCCATACCGCCCGAAATAGCCGCACCCAAATCGGTTAAAATATCGCCGAAAAGGTTTGAGGTT
The DNA here is from genome assembly GCA_045615965.1 of Acutalibacteraceae bacterium. GTDB lineage: Bacteria > Bacillota > Clostridia > Oscillospirales > Acutalibacteraceae > UBA737. The sequence continues at coordinate 580 of JAZLFV010000065.1, read as the reverse complement.
ACAACAATCCCGAAACGGGCAGGGTCTTTAACCATAAACATACTTGCCGCATCAACAAGATAAGAATATGTCTTAACATCGGGGTATTCTTCGCCGACCTCTTTGAATATCTTATCCCAAAATACCATAGAATAATTAAGCGCATTACCCTTGCTTATAGAGGTAAGAGTTTTATGCTCCTTGCGTGCAAGCTCATAGGCATATCTTATAACCCTTTCGCATCCGACACGGGAAAACACACCGTTTTGAATAACAACCTCATTCGGCTTATCCTTATAAAGCCAGCTTCCTGCGCCTGCGTATTCGCCCTCGCTGTTTTCACGGATAAAGGTCATATCAATATCGCCGACCTTAATGTCTTTAAGCGGGCAGGGAGCGCCGTTTAAGAGCTTAACAGGTCTTAAATTTATGTATTGGTCAAAGGATTTACGGATAATAAGCAGCAAATCCCAGAGCGAGATATGGTCGGGAACACGTGGGTCGCCGACAGCACCCAAGAAAACGGCATCGTGCTTTTTAAGCTCGTCTATACCGTCTTTCGGCATCATTTCGCCGTTTTTGAGGTAGTAATCACAGCCCC
>JAZLFV010000064.1:0-3025 GCA_045615965.1 Acutalibacteraceae bacterium | reverse complement strand
ACCTCGATTGGCAGATATCCGTAGATATCCTGAGCGTGCTGCATAACAACCATAAGATTGGTCTTATCAGATTTCAGCTCATCGATGACCTTTTTCAGCTGTGCTTCCTGTTCAGGTGTACCTTTAAAAGGAAGCTTGCTAATTGCTTTCTTCATTGAAAAATCCTCCCATAAATATTTGATATCTCATAGACTATGACACAAATCGACATAATTTATGACCATACGACTATTAGTATAACATAGATTTTTGATTTTGCAAACATTATTTATAATTTTTTGATATTTTTTTATCAAAGTAAAAAATTACCGTAAATTGTACGAATGATTAGTCTTATTTTAATTGACAGAGTTTAAGATATATGGTAACATATTTGTTTAGAAAGAAGGTGCGGTATGTTTATAAAGCATACAACAACTTCATACGAAGAAACCGAGCATATCGCCGAAGAGTTTGCAAAGAAGCTTTCCGGCGGTGAGGTTATTGCTTTTACGGGCGGGCTCGGAATGGGAAAAACCTGCTTTATGCGTGGACTTGCCCGTGGTCTCGGATTTATCGGAGATGTCACTTCCCCTACCTTCACCATTGTAAATGAATACAGAGGCGGCAGGCTGCCGATATTCCACTTTGATATGTACCGTGATATGAATTTTGAAGACCTTTACTCTACCGGATATTTTGATTATATGGAAGAAAACGGTATTATTGCCGCCGAGTGGAGTGAAAATGTTTCTTCTGTTTTTGAAAGCGGCACTATATTTATTAATATTGAAGCTTCGGATGAAAACACACGCATAATTACAATTACGGACGAAAGGCAGGATATTAATATATGAAAATACTGGCAATCGAATGTTCGGCTTCACCTGCAAGCGTTGCCGTAATTGAAAACGGGAAAATTATTTCATACAGCTACATAAATGTAAAACTAACCCATTCTCAAACACTTTTACCGATGATTCAAAGCGCCCTGAAAAATGCCATGCTCAGCCTTGATGATATTGACGGTATTTCGGTTTCGGTAGGTCCGGGCTCATTTACGGGAATACGAATCGGAATAAGCGCCGCAAAGGGTTTGGCAACACCCGAAAATCTTCCCTGCGTGCCTGTTTCAACCCTCCTCGGTATGGCTTATGCTTTTTTGAACGAAAGCGTCACGGTTTGTGCCGTTATGGATGCACGCTGCAATCAACTTTATAATGCTTTGTTTAAGATTAAAAAAGGTACTGTTATAAGGCTTTGCGAGGACCGTGCAATTTCTATTGATGATTTAGCAAATGAAATAACGGAAATTCACGATAATATTGTTATTTGCGGTGACGGTGCGGATATATTTTACGATAGGGTAAAACACCTTAAAAAAACAAGATTATCTGCTGAAAATCTTAAATATCAGTCCGCCGTGGGTATTGGTCTTGCCTCATACGGTAAGTTCCAAAGCGGCGATACTGTAGACTCAAAAGAGCTTTTGCCTTTGTATCTTCGGTTACCTCAGGCGGAGCGTGAATTAAACTCAAAAAAGCAAAATTAAGGATGTGTGTATTATGAAAATTGCAATCGGTTGCGACCACGGCGGTCTTGAACACAAAAACGCCATTGCAGAGCATTTAAAGGAGCGTGGCTTTGAGGTTGCCGATTTCGGCATTTATGAGCAGGTATCGGTTGACTATCCCGATATTGCCGTAAAGGTTACCGATGCTGTTATACAAGGCGAAGCGGAGCTTGGAATATTAGTTTGCGGAACAGGTATCGGTATGTCGATTTCCGCAAATAAGGTAAAGGGTATACGTGCGGCGGCTTGCAGCGAGCATTTTTCGGCAAAATATACACGCCTGCACAATAACTCAAATGTGTTGTGCTTAGGTGGCCGTGTTATCGGTGTGGGAACAGCCGTTGAGCTTGCAGATTTATTTGTTGATACTCCCTTTGAGGGCGGGCGTCATCAAAGGCGAATTGATAAAATAACAGAAATTGAAAACAAACAGTAAGGAGACAGAAAAAAATGTATAAAAATGTATTTATTATGGACCATCCTTTGATTCAGCACAAGCTTTCCATTCTTCGTGACGAAGAAACGGGAACAAAGCAATTCCGTGAGCTTATAAGCGAAATTGCCATGCTTATGTGCTATGAATCCACAAGAGATTTACCGCTTAAAGATGTTGATGTTAAAACTCCGGTTGACATTGCACACGCAAAGCAGTTAGACGGCAGAAAAATGGCTATTGTTCCGATTTTGCGTGCAGGGCTTGGAATGGTTGACGGTATCACAAGCCTTATCCCATCTTGCCGAATCGGTCATATCGGTATGTACCGTGACCCGAAAACCCACAAGCCGGTTGACTATTACTGCAAATTGCCCTCCGATTTAGAAGACCGTGATGTATTTTTGCTTGACCCGATGCTTGCTACCGGAGGAAGCGCTATCGATGCCGTTTCAAGAATCAAAGAATTTAACCCTAAGAGAATAAAGTTTATGTGCATAATTGCCGCCCCCGAAGGACTGGAAGCATTTACCAAAGCTCACCCGGATGTTGAGGTTTACTGTGCCGGTCTTGATGACCATTTAAACGAGCATTGCTACATAGTTCCGGGACTCGGCGATGCAGGCGACCGTATTTTCGGCACAAAATAATTTTTCTGTTTTATATTCTTATGAAAGCAATTTTAAAGCGATGTCTTTTAACTGACACCGCTTTATTTTTATTCAAATATAAATTTTGAGTCTTTGTATTTACAAACAACGCTTTGCCCTGATTTAATACTGCCGTCAAGGATTTTTTCGCTTAAATTATCCTCTATTTTGGTCATAATCACACGCCTTAAAGGTCTTGCTCCGTACACAGGGTCAAAGCCTGCTTCTGCGAGTTTTTCAATTGCTGAATCCTCAAAATCAACCCTGATATTCATATTATCAAGCCTGTCTTTAAGGTTTGCAAGCATATTTTCGGCAATCTTTTTGATTTCATCCTTTGTAAGCTTATTAAACACTATAATGTCATCAACACGGTTTAAAAATTCAGGT
>JAZLFV010000063.1:0-5574 GCA_045615965.1 Acutalibacteraceae bacterium | reverse complement strand
CTCAAAAACCGAAAACCCATTCTTTGCAACTATCTTTCTCCGATTTGCTCGACTGCGCTTGAAAAAATGGGGAAACTCAAATAATTATTAGGTTGACAATTATTTTATTTGTGTTAAAATATTAATTATTGAATTGGAGGGGAAATAATGCAAATAAAGCAAAATATTGCTAATTTTATAACGGGCATACGGCTTATAGGGGCAATAGCTTTAATTTTCATAGAGCCGCTTACAGTTCTGTTTTTTATAGTTTATTCGTTTTGCGGATTTAGTGATGCAATAGACGGTTTTGTTGCAAGGAAGCTTAAAATAACAAGTAAATTCGGCTCAAAGCTTGATAGCGTTTCGGACCTTACATTTTATACTGTTATGATGATAAAGCTTATTCCCACACTTTGCAAAAGTTTGTTTTTGTTTAATTGGATTTTGCTTTTTGTTGTGCTTGGCATAAGAATTGCCGCATATGTGGTTTCAGCAATAAAATTTCATCAGTTTTCTTCGCTTCATACAATACTTAACAAGGCTACGGGCGGCGGAGTTTTCCTTATTCCGTATTTCATTCTTTTGCCGAAAATAGGATTTAACATATACGGTCTTATTGTTTGCCTTATAGCATTTTCCGCCTCTTTGCAGGAGCTTATTTATCACATAAAAAGAAAAGAATAATTTAATATTAAAAAAACACGGACTCAAGGTTTTTAATCTTGAGTCCGTAAATTTTTATATAGCTTACAGTTTATTTTTTTAAAAAAGTTCGCTTTCTGTAAGCGGAATTATTTCGCTTAATTTAAGCGTTTCAACCGCTTTATCGTTATCGTTCGTTTTAGTTATAAGAACAGCCCCGTTGTTTGCTTTGTTTACAAAGGCATACATATATTCAACCGAAATATCCGAATCGGTTAAAATCTTTAAAAGCTTTGAAAGCTCGCCGGGCTTATGCCCCATCGGAATGGCTATAACATCGGTGATTTTAACCATAACACCGCTATTGCGCAAAAGCACCTTTGCGTTTTCCGGGTCATCCGATATAACACGCATAATCCCGTATTCGGAGGATTCGGAAATAGAAAGAGCGCTTATGTTAATGTTGTTCTTTGAAAGAGTATCTACCACCGCATAAGCTCTGCCGGGCTTGTTTTCAACAAAAATACTGAGTTGTTTAATGTTCATAATATTTCACTCCTTCATAAGATTAAAGCTTGCGCTTATCAATAACACGCTTTGCCTTGCCTTCGCTTCGTTCAATTGATTTCGGGTTTACAAGATGAACCTTGGCACCGATACCAAGTGTAGAACGCAAAAGTGCTACGATTTCACGCTCGGTTTTTTCGATTGAAATGATTTCGTTTTCAAACATAGCCTCGCTCATTTCAACATTCACATCAAGCGTATCATTATTGTTTACACGGTCAACAATTATCTGATAGTTAGGTGTAATAGCTTCGCCAGAAACCTTAAGCAGAACTTCTTCTATTTGAGAGGGGAAAACATTAACACCTCTTATTATAAGCATATCATCGCTTCTGCCCGATGGCTTGTTCATACGAAGATGGGTACGTCCGCATTCGCATTTTTCGTATTTAAGCGAACAAATGTCTCTTGTGCGGTAACGGACAAGCGGAAAACCCTCTTTGGTAAGGGTTGTAAATACAAGCTCACCCGTGCTTCCCTCAGGTAAAACCTCGCCCGTGTCGGGGTCTATGATTTCGGGGATAAAATAGTCCTCCCAAACGTGCATACCCGCCTGCGCTTTGCATTCGCAGGCAACGCCCGGCCCCATTATTTCGGAAAGACCGTAAATATCGTATGCCTTAATATTAAGCTTGTTTTCGATTTGTTTGCGCATATCCTCGGTCCAGGGCTCTGCTCCGAAAATACCTATGCGGAGCTTTAATTTATCCTTTACGCCCATTGCCTCGATTTCTTCGGCAAGATAAAGCGCATAAGAGGGCGTACAGCAGAGAACGGTTGAGCCGAAATCAATCATGGTTTGAATTTGTCTTGCCGTGTTTCCGGTGGAGGTGGGGATAACAGTAGCACCGATTTTCTGTGCGCCGTAGTGTGCGCCGAGCCCGCCCGTAAACAAGCCGTAGCCGAAAGCAACCTGAACAAAATCGTCCTTTGTTGCACCCACTTCTGTAAGCATTCGTGCAACACATTCCTGCCACATTTCAATGTCGTTTTCGGTATAGCCTACAACAATCTGTTTACCGGTTGTTCCCGATGAAGCGTGAACACGCACGATGTCTGTCATCGGAACGGCAAAAAGACCGTAAGGATAGTTATCTCTTAAATCGCTTTTATAGGAAAACGGAAGCCTGTGTAAATCCTCAACACCGTGGATATCATCGGGAGTAAGACCCAAATCATCCATACGGCTCTTGAAGACCGCAACATTTTCATACATTCGCTTTACCTGTGCGACAAGGCGTTCGCTCTGAAGCTTTTTTAATTCCTCACGGGGCATTGTTTCTGCTTTTTCATTCCACATAAATATTACTTTCCTTATCTTAGGGATTAAAGATTATATCCCAAATCAAACGCTTTAAGGTTTACCTCCAAAAACTTTTCGGGTACTGTTTCCTTAATGCTTTCTATCCATTTTTCATATTCGATTTCGCTGTTCTTTGCAAGCACGCCTATTAAAATAACATTTACGGTTTTAATGTTTCCTGCCTGCTTTGCAAGAGAAAGCGCATCAAGGGTAATAAGCTTTGCATTTTTTGAAATCTTTTCTTCGAGATTTTCGGGGTACTCTGCCGCCCCTGTTATTACCGGCATAGGATTTATTTTTTGAGTATTTGAAATAATCGTTCCGCCGTTTTTAAGGAATGGAAGCGCACGTGCAGCTTCTAAAATTTCAAATGCAAGAATAAGGTCGGCTTCGCCCTTATCTATTGTAGGGGAATAAACCTTTTCGCCGTATTTAACATAGGTTACAACACTACCGCCTCGCTGACTCATACCGTGAACCTCGGAAACCTTAACATCGTAACCCTCACGAATAACGGTGTTACCTAAAATTCGGCTTGCAAGCAAGGTCCCCTGACCGCCAACGCCCACTATCATTATACTTTTAGTCATAGCCTTAGTCCTCCTTTGTAATTGCCTTAAACGGGCAAACATTTACACAAAGTCCACAGCCGTTGCATTGGGTATTGTCGATAACAATCTTTTCGTCTTTAACAGAAATTGCAGGGCAGCCGAGCTTCATACACATTTTACAGTTCTTGCAGTTATCGCCGATTGTGCAATGCCCCGAATATTTAACACGTTTAAGCAATGCGCATGGGCGCTGTGCAATAATAACCGATGGTTCTTCTCTTTCGGTTTCTTCCTTTACAACACGCTCAAATTCTTTAACATCAAACGGGTCGGCAACAACAACGTGTTCAACGCCTAAAGCCTTTGCAAGCATTATCAGGTTTACCTGCTTTGTTTCTTCACCCTTTATTGTATATCCCGTTGTCGGGTTATCCTGATGACCTGTCATACCCGTAATTGAGTTATCAAGGATAATAACTGTGTTAGCACCCTTGTTGTAAACAATATCGGAAAGCCCGGTAATACCCGAATGCATAAAGGTGGAATCGCCTATAACCGAAACCAACTTTTTGTTAAACTCTTTTCCTCTTGCTTTCGCCATACCGTGCGCCGCCGAAACGGAAGCACCCATACAAACGGTTGTATCAACACTTGCAAGCGGAGCTACAGCGCCTAACGTGTAACAGCCGATATCTCCCGAAACGGTAAGACCTAATTTTTTAAGCACATAGAATGTGCCTCTGTGCGGACAGCCGGCACACATAACGGGCGGACGTGCCGGAAGCGGCTCGCCTACCGTAACATCGGCAGGGATTTCTGTGCCTAAAACGGCTTTTTTAATCATTGATGGAGTATATTCGCCCAAAAGGGTAAATACTTCCTTACCGATAACATCTATTCCCAATGCTCTGCATTTTGTTTCGATAACGGGGTCTAATTCTTCTATTACATATACCTTTTTAAACTTCCCTGCAAAATCTATTATTGCCTTTTGAGGAAGCGGATATACCACACCTATTTTAAAATAGCTTACTTTATTTCCGAGTGCTTCGTGAGCATAAAGATATGTAGTGCCCGAACATATAACGCCGATTTCGGTATTCTCGTTTACTTCTGCAACATTAAGAGTAGAATTATTTGAATAATCCTCTAACTTAAGCAGACGTTCTTCAACATCAACATGGCGTTTAATTGCATTTGCCGGCATCATAACATATTTTTGAGGATTTTTTTCGTAAGGCTTTAATTCTTTTTCTTCACGCTCGCATATCTCTACAAGGCTCTGCGAATGGGAAATTCGTGTTGAAAGCCTTACAAATACGGGAGTATCGAACTTTTCGCTTAAATCGAATGCGAGCTTTGTAAATTCCTTGCATTCGCCGGAATCGGCAGGCTCAAGCATAGGTATTTTTGCAGCCTCTGCATAATGCCTTGAATCCTGCTCATTTTGAGATGAGTGCATACCGGGGTCATCTGCAACGCAGAAAACAAGACCTGCATTAACACCGGTATAGGTAGAGGTAAAAACCGGGTCTGCCATAACATTAAGACCAACATGCTTCATACAAGACATACTGCGTGCGCCGGCAATGGAAGCACCGATTGCAACCTCGGCGGCAACCTTTTCGTTCGGCGACCATTCGGAATAAACTTCATCGTACTCAGCAATAGTTTCGGTTATTTCCGTGCTTGGAGTACCGGGATAGGATGCTACAACACGCACACCTGCCTCATAAGCACCACGTGCAACCGCCGCATTACCTAAAAGTAATTTTTTCATAAGTTAAAACCTTCTTTAATATAGTGGATTAATTTTCTATCTGTTTTGCAACTAAACTTTCGCCGCAATATTTTTCTCTTAATTTCGGCTTTTCGATTTTTCCCGTTGGATTACGGGGAATATCTGCAAAGATATAAACCTTCGGGCGTTTGTATTTGGGAAGCCCTAAGCAAAATTCCTTTATTTCGTCTTCAGACAATGAAAAGCCCTCTTTAATCTCGACTATTGCCGCCGCCGTTTCTCCGAGCCTTGCATCGGGAACACCGATTACGGCAACATCCTTAACGGCATCGTTTTTTCGGATAAAGTTTTCTATTTCAACGGGGTATAGGTTTTCGCCGCCTGAAATTACAACATCTTTTTTGCGGTCAACAAGATATATAAAGCCGTCTTCATCCTCCATAGCCATATCACCCGTAAAGAGCCAACCGTCACAAAGCACTTCGTTTGTGGCTTCTTCATCGTTATAATAGCAATTCATAACACCGGGGCCGGATACCGCAAGCTCGCCTACATCACCTTTTTTAACCTCATTGCGGTTATCGTCAACAATTTTGGTTTTCCAACCGTAGCCTGCTTTGCCTATTGCACCGACCTTGTGGATATTTTCAATACCCAAATGAACACAGCCGGGACCTATTGATTCGCTTAATCCGTAGTTTGTATCGTAGTCGTGATGGGGGAAAACGGTTTTCCAGCGTTTTATAAGTGAGGGCGGAACGGGTTGTGCGCCGATGTGCATAAGCCTC
>JAZLFV010000062.1:0-2353 GCA_045615965.1 Acutalibacteraceae bacterium | reverse complement strand
CATATCAGATGAAGCTTACAAACGGCAAAAAAGCCGTATGAGGATAAGGCAGCTAATAACTGTACTTATTTTCATACGGCTTCGGGGTTGTTTCGGTCACATAATGACCTTGGGTCCGCTTACTTGCTTCAATATAATATTAAATTTTGGATTAAAACGGGCTTGAATCGATTCCGATTTATTCAACAGATGATACGGTTTGCTTTTATGCTTCCTCTTTGGCGGCGATGCCTTTGTCGCACTCATCGATAATATACTGCGGAACGGTATCATATTTTCTTGGGTTCAACTGGAAAAGATAATCATTTTCGCAATGATAGCTTTCATTTATGAATTTTCTGACAATTTCATTATCATGCTTTTGATCTATTAGTCTGTAAATCTGAAGCTTTTCATAATTGCTGACGCTTTTTCGGTATGCCTGAATCAATTCCGTATCGTCATTGACCAAATTGAAAAGCTCCTCATAGCTGTGAATATCGGTGTACAGTTTTTCATTTATCAGCTCAAATGTTTTAAATATTTCAGCCGCAGTCAGTGCGATTTCGTCATTATCCTCTTCTGCTTTTCCTTCGGAGTTTTTGGGCAGTACAGCTTCCGCAGCCTCCGATATAAGCTTGACAGTTTCATTTTCACGTCTTTTGGTTGGTGTTGATTTCTTGTGAAATAAGCAGGAGAGCAATGCCCATGCATCTTTTTTATCGCCCTCTGCCTCCAGCCACCTCCTGAAAAAAATTAACTTGTTAATTAACGGAAGGGTCGGATCATTAAAGTTCCAGTAAGCCAGCTGATTGAAAGTCATAATGTCCGATTTCGCTATGGTTTGCTCTTTCAGGATATGGTTATATACGCTTAAAAATGACGCATAAGGTTTTGGTTGGAAACTCCGCGGTTTTGTATAGATTACATCAATAACAGTACTAAACTCGTGAGTTAACAAAAGCACGGTTTTATTGCGCAAGCATGCGTCTTTAACCAAAAACAGCATATTGAGAATTGCAAATTTTTTGTTTCCGTCAAAAGAAGAAATCGGATCATCCAAAATAACTAAATCGGGATTTTCTCTTAAAGCGCTGAACATAAACAGCACTAACGCAAATGCATTCCGTTCTCCAAAGCTCAAATGGTCTTTGACCCGATTTACTTTTATTTCACAATCAACTGGTTTGAGAAGCAATCTGAATTGCGCATTCTTATCTTCTTCCAAAACCACCTCATATTTATAACCGGCGCTTTTAAGGAATCCGTTAATCCGCTCACTGTTTTCTTTAACCGTTTTTTGTATAAGAAATTTCTGCTTGTTGACTTCGCCCTGCAGTTTTCCGGCTTTTTCCAATACCTCAGCCAACGATTTGTTGATAACATCAACCTTTTGTCGCATGTTTTCGGATTGAAAATAAGAATAGTATGTTAAATTGATTTCATATCCTTTTATAACATCGGCGATTTTTTCAGCATCCTTCAGACTTTTAAAACTGATATCTTTCAAAGAATTAAGAGCCGCCTGCAGTGATTCAGCCTGTTGCCGTATGCCGCTTAAATAATTCTGTTGCTGGTCTGTTATTCCGGAAATATTTTTGGTTATTTCATTAATTGTTGCAACGGTATCATCTGAAAAATAGGGACACAATATTTCAAAAATTTGCAGCATAGTGTTCAGATGCTCAACGGATTTGGAGTCATATTCCTCTTCCACCCGTAAGATCGTTTCTTTTGACGTAGCTATTGAAGCCGTGCAGTACGGGCATTGATCAGCGATACTCAAAAATGGTTTTCCTTGAATTTGCCATTTTAGCCATTTAACATTCTGGGAATCATCGCCATGCGTCAGGTAAGGGGAATAGGCTTCCAAGCCTTTGGGAACATTTTCAATTTTATTTCCTTCCCCCAAACTTTTGTAAAGAGCTCCGGATTTAGATAACCCTTTTTTTGATTTCCCGAAAGCCTCGATAAATTGTCCCAGTACCTGTATCAATTCCTCAAGCTCCGGGTGATTTTTGAAAGAATCATTGATTTGCGCTAATAAACCTTTAATTTCTTCCATATGACGGTCATAGTCCGGCGTTTTAACGAATATGGAAAAGCTGTCTTTTATCAATTCATCCGGTTGAAATACATATTGGTCAACATATTCATCGTTAAAAATAAGTGCGGAACGTATGGATTCTGCACCGGTGACCTGTGGCTTGAAATCATCTTCCTCTTTGCCGATGTATTCATATGGCTGTAACTCTTGAAGCGTATCGGCATCCGCCTTTATAGATGCGCAAATTGCTTTTGCCAATGTCGATTTCCCGGTTCCGTTGATCGCGTATTTGATATTCAGAGCGTTTTCCTCAATATCAAACTCACC
>JAZLFV010000061.1:0-2310 GCA_045615965.1 Acutalibacteraceae bacterium | reverse complement strand
TACTTCACCTATCTTTTGAGCCATAAGCCAAAAGCCCAAATCATTTGGATGTATTGTATCGACTGTGCAATTTGAATAATGAATTTTTGAAAAGATTTCGTTGCCGTCTATAAAATACACATTTTTATCACCGCTTTTGAGCGCATCCGAGTAGTTTTCATATATTGCTTTTCTCCGCATTTCGGTATCATTGGGATTTTTATAGCCGTCAGGTCTTGTAATCATAATATAAGGCACATCAGGGTGTTTTTTTCTTATGGTTTCGTAAAGCGCACGGTGGGTTGGTTTAAGCTCATCGGCATTTGGAGAATTATGGTCGTAATCGCAGACAAAAATGCTCATATTTTGTTCTGCCAAATAATCGGCTATTGCCTTTTCGCCGAGCGCCGAGCCCGAAAATCCGAAATTCAAATAATCGCAGTTGTTGCTGCGGCATATTACCGATTCATAGGATGTTCCCGGTCTTGAAGCAGATGCGCCCTGCGTTATCGAAGAGCCGTAATAAACAACAGGCAATATATCTTTATATTCATAGCCTTTTTCCAAAACTGCGCCGCTTTCAAGTCCGATACACACATCTCTTACTTCGTTTTTGAGCGGAAAATTCAAAGTAAAACAGTTTATACCCTCTTTTACCGAATCGGGCAATTCTATCATTGTTTCATAACCGTTTAAATCCTCGGGGTGAGGCTTAAAGGCTCCTAAATAAACCGTTTCTTCTTCGCTTTCAATATAAGCATCAAAGCCCGCTATTGCAACAAGCGGCATTGTGGGAACATCGCTTAAAACCGAATACTTAACCGAAAGCGCAATACGGCGTGAGTCGGTGGCAAAACGGATTCTTCCGCCTGAGGTGTTTACTGAAAGCTTTTCGACCTTTTCGCTTACATTTTTTGCAACCGAATTGGGAACTCTGATAAACTTTCCTTCTTCTTCCGAATAAGAAATTCCGTAAATCTTAAATGGAGGTTTTTTTATATCGTACCATTTAAAATCATAAGCTGACAAATCCATAAATAAAACATCCCTTTAAATATTTTAAATACCTGTTACAATATCGCAGGCGAAAATTCCGACTTTTTCATCACTCCAAGCCTTAAGACGGCTGATTTCGACCGAAATAACATCATTATTCAACTCTTTAAGCAAAAAGGGATTTCGGTTGTTTTCGATATGCTCAATGGTTTTTTCGCCGTTTTTATAAGTTAAAATCAAATCGCACGAGCGCATCATATTTTTGGGCATTTTTAAAGGCTCTGTATTCATTTCGATATGCGAGCGGAGTGCAAATTTCCGGTAAGCCGGAACACTTGTTATACTTTCACGGCTGAAATCGCCGTCAAAGACAATACGAAGTGTTTTTTTACTTAAATCCTCAACGCAAAAAGAAATGCTTTCGTCATTTCCGATAAAAACAACATTGCTTTCTTCACCCTGCGGACGCTCAAAACCGTTCCTTAAGACAGAAATTCTTTCTTTATCAATACCCGTTGGTAAAATATCGGATATTTTTCTCTTGCAATTAGGAATATAGCAACCGTCATTGAGCAACGCCTGCTGTACCTCTTTTATGTATTTTAAATAAACATCATCGGCGGAACAGTTTTTCGATACAGCGAAAGCGGCTGCCGTACCTGCCGCCTGACCTTCAAGCGCACAGGTTGCCATAACCCTTGACGAGCTTAACGCCATATGGCTGGCACTTATATTTCTGCCTGCAAACATCAAATTCGGTATATTATTTGAGTAAAGCGACCTAAACGGTATTTCATACGGCACTTTTACATCTATATGGTGCGAAGAATACCCGTAATGATAAAATCCAAGCGGAGAATGATTGTCCATAGTCCATCCGCCGAATGCCACCGCATCTTCAAAATGAGTTCCGTTTTCCAAATCCTTTTGGTTAAGCATATATTTGCCGACATATCTTCGGCTTTCTCTTTTGCCGGGCAAAAATCCTATCCATTCAAGCTCCCAATTATCAAGACCGTGGTCGGATTGATTTTTAAGGTGGTCCCAAACTCCGTAACAGATTTTAATAAGCTCATCGCCTATTAAATCGGAATCCTTTATGGTATCTCCTTTACCGCCTACCTCAATCCACCAAAAATTTGTACCCGATGCCGATACCTTATGCTTATGAAGATTCATACTTTCGTCATCGGGGAATTTTTTTGCCCATTCGGGAGCAATAAATTCGCAGTAATGATTGGTTTGCCTTGCCTGAAGCAATATAGATGAGCCCATAGTAAAGCTATCGGATTTATCGGGCGCACCGTATTCGTCCATTTCGTCTTTGGCTTCCCT
>JAZLFV010000060.1:0-2205 GCA_045615965.1 Acutalibacteraceae bacterium | reverse complement strand
TAGGTACAGCAGTTATCGCAACCGTCACCCACCTTTAAATATGCGCTGTACGGAGCACCGCCCAATATTCTCGGAGTGTTAAGGTCAAGCTCAAACTTTTCGCCGTATGTGTTATTAAACTTACCCTCAAGCGCATTTTTTACTATTTCGGCTATTTGGCTGTTTTTTCCGATACCCACACAAACGTCAACTTCGGGAATTTCCTCGGTTACATCGTCTTTGTAACGCTCGGCAAGACAACCCGTTACAATAAGCGCCTTGCATTTTCCATCGGTTTTATACTTTGCGCACTCAAGGATATTCTCTATCGCTTCCTCTTTTGCGGTTTCGATAAAAGCACAGGTGTTAATTATTATAACATCTGCTTCCGCTTCCTCAGCAGTGAGCTCATATCCTGCCTTATCGAGCAGATAAAGCATCATTTCGGCATCAACCTGATTTTTAGGGCAACCGAGCGACACCATACTAACCTTTGCCATATTTATTCTCCGTCAATATATAAAAGTTCTTCCGCATACTGCTTTAAAGCATCCCTTACGGCATTATAGGAAAATCCTTTCCTTATAAGCGCCGCATAAACCTTGCTTACGCTTTGTTTATCGGTAAGCTTGCTCGCATATTTCTTTTCTATTATGTTTTTAATTGCCGCAGTTTCATCAAATTCCGTATTATTTAACACTTCATTTGCTTTTTCACGGCTTAGTCCCTTTTCGCAAAGCTTACGGTAAGCCTGCCTTTTTGAAGTATTTGCCGATAAAAGCTTTTCAGAATATATTGCGGCAAATCGGTCATCGTCCACAAGACCCAATTCCTTAAATCTTGCCAAAACCTTTGCACAGGCGGTTTGCTCAAAGCCTGCTTTTTTAAGCTTATCGAAAAGACCTTTTTCGGTAAGAGAGCTTCTGTCTAAATACCAAAGTGCTCTTTGCTTTGCTCGCTCATAATCCGAAACGGTTTTAAGCTCAGCCAATTTTTCTTCGCTTAATACTGTTCCCTGCTTTATTCCGTTTTCATCGGCAACCGTGATATCCAAGGTCACATCATCGTGAAAATCAAATTCAAAACGGTAAAGGTGACCTTTTTCACGCTTTTTTTCGGTTACGGTTATCATTCGTCAACCGCGATATCTATATCGACCTTTTTATGCGGTCTTGCAGGCTCTATATCCTCTGCGTCAATAGGCATTACCGTTTCCTGTTCTTCTTCCGAATCCGATTTTTTATTCATAAGCGCATCGTACTTTGCCATAATCTTATCTTCGATTTCTTTTGCAAGTGCGGCATTTTCGGAAAGTAATTGCTTAACATTATCCTTACCCTGACCTATACGGTCTTCACCGTAATAGAACCATGCGCCGGCACGCTTTAAAATTTCAAATTTAAGACCCATATCAACGAGCTCGCCGACCTTTGAAATACCCTTGCCGTAAATAACATCAAATTCCGCCTCTTTAAACGGGGGAGCCACCTTGTTTTTAACAACCTTGGCTCTGGTTCTTGTACCAATCGGCTCGCTTCCGTTTTTGAGGGTTTCTATTTTTCTGATATCAATGCGTACAGAAGCATAGAATTTAAGTGCTCTGCCGCCCGTGGTTGTTTCGGGATTTCCGTACAACACACCGATTTTTTCACGAAGCTGATTAATAAATATCGCACAGCAGTTTGATTTTGAAAGTGCGCCGGTTAACTTTCTCATAGCCTGCGACATAAGGCGTGCCAACTGACCTACGTGGCTATCACCCATTTCGCCCTCGATTTCAGCCTTTGTTACAAGCGCCGCAACCGAGTCGATAACAATAATATCAATAGCGCCGGAACGAACAAGTGCCTCGGCGATTTCAAGAGCTTGCTCGCCCGAATCGGGTTGCGATACCAAAAGACTGTCGATATCAACACCTAAATTTCCGGCATAAACAGGGTCAAGCGCATGCTCAACATCAATAAATGCAGCGGTACCGCCCTGCTTTTGAGCTTCGGCAACACAATGAAGTGCAACGGTTGTTTTACCCGATGATTCAGGACCGTAAATCTCAACGATTCTTCCCTTTGGAATACCGCCTATACCGAGTGCCATATCAAGCGAAAGCGATCCGGTGCTTATATGCTCAACATTCATTGAAGCATTTTCGCCGAGTCTCATTACCGCTCCCTTTCCGTACTGCTTTTCTATCTGCTCTACCGCAGTTGCAAGTGCCTTTGCTTTTGC
>JAZLFV010000059.1:0-14882 GCA_045615965.1 Acutalibacteraceae bacterium | reverse complement strand
CGCTCAATAATTTGGTTGTTTTCGGCTATCAGTATACTTACGGTTCTCTTGAAAAAATTGCAGGTTCAAAGGACTGTGCCTACTATAATTCAAAATTCTTTCTTTACGGAAACGATAAATTTCAAAACGAATTGTATTGCTGTGAAGCCGAAACTCCGCTTTATTTCCCGATTGACAAAAAAATTGCCATCGGCAACCCCGATAACAAGATAACATCCGTAAAACACATTGGCGGCAAAATAGTTGCCATTAAGCATGACGGCATTTATAAAATAGCATCAAATAATGAAAAGCTTTCCTCTTCGTTTTACTTTGCAGGAAACGAATTATTGATTGAAGAATTCAAAAATACAACGGCAACAGAGCTTAACAGAAAATCAGGGACTGTATTCGGCAATACTGTTAAGCTTTGTAACGATAAGCTTGTTTTCTTTGACGGTGACCATATATACTGTGTATCTGAATCAGGAAAAACAGAAGCCGTTTCCAACCCTGTTAAGCATATTATAAATTCACTTTCTCTGCAAGAAAAGGCAACAGCATTTTCCGCCGTTGACGGCTCCCATTATATCCTGTTCTTCGGAAATAAATCTCTTTGTCTCAACTTCGTCACTCCCGATTTCGGAATTGAAACAAAAAACACCGCAATACCTCAGGCGTTTAACAGAGTTTCTTGGAATTATCTTGAATTTCCCGACAGTCTGACCTATAACTGTGCTGTAAATCTAAAAAATAGGATTGCTTTGATTTGCAGAAACAATGCAAGCAACTTTAATTTTTTAAGTCTTATTTCCGGGAATACAGATAAAATTCCTCAAAATGCAGAGCCGTATACTTGGGAAGATAAGAAAATAGACTGCTGTCTTGAAAGCTATCCGACAGATTTAGGCTATGACGGACTTAAAAACATTATATCGCTTAATATGCAGATTTGCGGAAGCGGCGATATATCCGTTTATATTTCAGGTGACGAATACAAAAGCACACAAACCTTGCATTTAAACGAAAGTACTGTAAACGATGTTAAAATTATGCCGTTCTTTATGCCCGTTAAAAATATTTCTGTCGCTCTTTCGGGGAATGCTCCCGTAAAGCTTAACAAGGTGGTAGTTGAGTACGAAAAGATTTAAAGCTATCAAGAATCTCAAAATAATACTTTGCTTTGGATTAACTGTTTTTCTTTTACTTTGTTGCGGATGCAAAGAAATTAAAAATGATAGCCCTACAAAAACAAATGAAAAAATTTACGGTGTTTGGGTGAGCTATTCGGAAGTAAACGAACTGTTAAGCGGAGACCGCCTTAAACAAAATTTTAAAGCTTTAACAGATACCTGCCAAAGCGCAAAAATCACCGATATTTTTATTGCCGTGCGCCCTTTTTGCGATTCACTTTACAAATCGGATTATTTCCCGCAAAATGAGCTTTCAAAAATGTATGATTTCGATGTTTTTTCATATATGATTGATGAAGCGCACGGTAAAAATCTAAAAATACACGCATGGATAAATCCATACAGAGTAGCTTCATCCGGCAATGATATAAACTCTCTTAAAAAAGACAGCCCCGCATACATATGGGCTACTGACGGTATGCACGCAAAAAATGTGTGTATTCAAAACGGTATTTATTTAAACCCTGCAAGCGAAGATGTAAAAAGGCTTATAACAGACGGTATTCGGGAAATTATTTATAATTACGATGTTGACGGCATTCATTTTGACGATTATTTTTATCCTACCGCATCTGCGGATTTTGATAAAGAAAGCTTCGAAGAATATACCGCTCAAAACGAAAATCCGCTTTCGCTTGAGGATTTCAGAAAAAGCAATGTAAATTCGCTTATAAGTGCCGTTTACACCACCGTAAAATTCAAAAGCAAAAATCTTGTTTTCAGCATAAGCCCTGCGGCTTCACTTCAAAAATGCGAAAATGAATATTTTGCGGATATAAAGCTCTGGTGCCGAAACGATTGTGTTGATATAATTATTCCCCAGCTTTATTTCGGGTTTGACTACCCAGATGATAACTTTAAATTCGGTAACCTTTTAAGCGAATGGAAAAAAGTTGTAAAAGACACCGAAACAAGGCTTTGCATAGGTTTGGCAACCTACAAAATAGGTACCGATGCCGAGCCCGATAAAACAGAATGGCAAAACGGAAAAGAAATAATAAAAAAGCAGACCGAAATCTGCCAAAACGATAAAGCTATTTCGGGTGCTGTGTATTTTTCATACACTTCCCTTTGCGAATATTTAAAATAAGTATCAAGTATCAAAAAATACGGGCTGCCGTAAAAAGCAGCCCGTATCTGTTTTAAGAATAACTGAAATCAGATTTCAGCGAAATACTTAATTGTTCTTACCATCTGTGAAGTATAGCTGTTCTCGTTATGTTGCAAAGGATTGGCACTTATTGCAAATTTGATATTTCTATTATTAAATTAACCGCAGCAACAAATGTTAAATAATCCACCTGTTAACCAAAGAAATCCTTTTTCAAACCAATCACATATGTTTTCAGCATGCTTTTCACCGCAACAAAAAAATATTGCCCCTAAACCGCAACAACAAGGGCCGCAACATTCACCGCAACTACAACAATCACATGAGTTATCTCCCGTTGCTGAAAGGCATATTGAACAAGCACATGCATCTCCGCAAAACTCACAATCGTCAAAAACATATTTTACAACACTTTCATTAATTTCTTGACTTAATGAATACATTTTTTTAACCGCTTCACCATATGCTCCTTTTTCTATTAGATTTTGAACTGTTTCTTTACTATTTAATATTTCTTCTTTTATTGTATTTATCATTTCTTTTGTTCCTACATATTTTAATTTTTTTTAGTTCGGCGCTCATACCGTATTTTGCTATATTTACAATTATTTCCTTATGTCTTATTATTGATAAATCGTTTAACAAACGCAAAATATTTGTACTCATTAGTCCTAACATCATTTCACCTGAATTCAAACACTTCTGTTGTGCTTCATCGGTAATTAAATCAGACGAGAATGAAAATAGAGGGTTAAAAGATTTATTTTTCAGGTCAATTTCAAAATCATCAAAAGCATCTATTGCATATATCCACATTCCTATATGTTGAGCTATGTTTAAAACTTTCTCATCTACATTAATTTTGTAATACGTAAAGAATTTGTATACAATTTCATATAATACCAAGCCCATTGTTCTGGAACACGAATCAAAATCTGTTGAGTTATTAATTTCCAAATCGTAAAGCTCATCGTATAGATTACATAACTTATCATTTATTTTATATTTATTTTCAAATAGTTGAAATTGTTTTTTTCTTTTAAAAAATGCATATAATAGTTTATATGCGGAATTTTTTGCATCTCTTGTATTATCCAAGAGTTTTAACAACACCAATGAATAATTAATATAACTGACATATTCAAGAAGTTGACTATTAACTTCTATTCGTGTTATTTTAAAAGGGTTGGTTGGACATTTAAACTTTAAACATTCACGTTCATTAATGTCAATTAAGCCGTCAAGAAATATATATATAAATACCGACTCATAATTGAGAAAAATATCGCTAAGCAAACCAAAATTTTTTCTCAAGCCATAACACAAAACGCAATATAACGAATTATATTCTTGTATGTTTTTTAACTTTAGCTCGTTTTTGTAGGGTTTTAAATATCCAAAAATAATTAGCCCCCCAATTATATGCACTTTAATCTTATGATAAATATAACAGTTAATTATAAAAATAAATACCGCCTTATATGCATTATATAACAACTTTTCGTTGTTGTCAATAACAAATAATAGGATTTTTATATAAAACCTTATTGTTGTTAAAATGATATAGGGTGGAGTGTAAAATGCTAAAAAATCTTAAGAATTTGCGTTTGTCAAATAAAATCAGTCAACAACGCCTTGCAGATATTGTAGGTGTTACCCAACAGTCAATTAATAAATATGAAAATCATTCCGTAGAGCCTGATATTGAAGTATTAATAAAAATTGCTGATTTCTTTTCTGTTTCGATTGATTATTTGGTTGGGAGGACAAATGTAAAAAACATTCCGGAAAATTTTTCTGAGTACTTTTTAACATCTGAAGAAAAATTGGTTATTGAAGGTTATAGAAATGCAGATAAAAAAGAAAAAGACCTTATTCGATATATTTTAAAATAAAACCATATTCATTTTTTATATTGTGTTATAAAAAATACGGGCTGCCGTAAAAAGCAGCCCGTATCTGTTTTAAGAATAACTGAAATCAGATTTCAGCGAAATACTTAATTGTTCTTACCATCTGTGAAGTATAGCTGTTCTCGTTATCATACCAAGAAACAACCTGAACTTCATAAAGGTCATCGGAAATCTTTGATACCATTGTCTGAGTAGCATCAAACAAAGAGCCGTATCTCATACCGATAACATCGGAGGATACAATCGGGTCTTCATTATAACCGAAAGAATCGGAAGCTGCAGCCTTCATAGCGGCATTGATGCCTTCAGCTGTAACATCTGCACCCTTAACAACAGCGGTAAGGATGGTTGTGGAACCGGTGGGAACCGGAACACGCTGAGCAGAGCCGATAAGCTTACCGTTAAGCTCAGGAATTACAAGACCGATAGCCTTTGCAGCACCGGTTGAGTTCGGAACGATGTTTGCAGCACCTGCACGGGCACGGCGAAGGTCACCCTTTCTGTGAGGACCGTCAAGAATCATCTGGTCGCCGGTATAAGCATGGATTGTGCTCATAATACCGCTCTGGATAGGAGCGTAATCGTTAAGAGTTTTAGCCATAGGAGCTAGGCAGTTTGTTGTGCAGGAAGCGGCGGAAATGATGGTATCTTCCTTAGTAAGAGTATTTTCATTTACGCTGTAAACGATAGTGGGAAGGTCCTTACCTGCAGGAGCAGAAATAACAACCTTTTTAGCGCCGGCATCAATATGAGCCTGTGACTTTTCTTTTGAGCAATAGAAGCCTGTGCATTCAAGAACAACATCTACACCGAGTTCTCCCCAAGGAAGGTCTTTAGCGTCCTTCTCGGCATAAATCTTTAAGGTTTTACCGTCAACAGTAAGAGTGTTTGCTTCATCATCGGCAGAAACAGTATGCTTGTTTTCACCGATATATCCGCAATAACCCTTTTGAGCGGTATCATACTTTAAAAGATTTGCGAGCATAGAAGGCTTAGTAAGGTCATTAATAGCTATTACATCATAGCCCTCAGCGCCGAACATCTGGCGGAATGCGAGACGGCCGATACGGCCGAATCCGTTAATTGCAACTTTTACCATAGTAAAATTACCTCCAAAAATTTTTTACCTATTTATTGTACCCCATTTAATTCCATTTTTCAAGATAAATTTTGTCTGTTCTTTAACGATTACGGTATTTTCGTGAATATTGGCATAAGTATATGGTATAAAGAAGCAATATATTGATAATTTAACGAATTTTAGTGCGGTTTCTATCCGAAAATCTTATAAATTCGCTTAAATTATAATCTGCGGCAAACACATTAACACGGTATATTTTTTATGCCTTTTCAGTCATCTTCTTCGAATTCGATACTTTTTATTACATTTTCCGCCGCTTTCATACCGTCTACTGCGGCGCTTGTTATACCGCCTGCATAACCTGCTCCCTCTCCGCAGGGATAAATTCCTTTTTTATTAAGACTTTCGCCGTTTTCGTTCCTTAAAATTCTAACGGGTGATGAGCTTCTTGTTTCGGGTGCGGTCAAAACCGCATCTTTATCGGCAAAGCCTTTTATTTTTTTATCAAATTCCAAAATTCCCGTTTTTAAAGAATCGGTAACAAATTTTGGAAAAATATCATTAAAATCCGAAAATATAAAATCAGGCTTAACGGTAGGTTTAACCCTGCCGATTTTTTTATCCTCTCCGAAAACAAAGCTTCCCACCGTTTCTGTGGGTACCGAGCCTTTTCCGGATAAATAGGCGGATTTTTCGATTTTACGCTGAAATTCACAGCCTGCCAAAACATCATCGCCATCGAAATCCTCGGGGTTTACACCTACAAGCAAAGCGCTGTTTGCATTATCTCCCATTCGGGCATTTTCGCTCATTCCGTTTACGGCAATATGCCCTTTTTCGCTCGAAGCGTTTATGACCTCGCCACCCGGACACATACAAAAGGTATATACTCCCCTGCCGTTTTCAAGATGAACAGCCATTTTATAATCGGCAGCTCCCAAATTGGAATTTTCATAAAAATCGCCGTATAATGCCCTATTTATATCACTTTGCAAATGCTCTATGCGTACACCAACGGCAAAAGGCTTTCTCTCCATAGAAAATCCGTTATTTTTAAGCAACAAAAATGTATCTCTTGCGGAATGACCGACAGCGAGTATAAGCCTATCGCATTTTATTGTTTCGCCATTTACGGTAATTGAAGTCAATTTGCCGTTTTCAAAGCAAAAATCTTCAAGCTTACTGCAAAAACGTACTTCGCCGCCCAAATGGATTATTTCATTTCGAATATTTTTAACTACGGTTTTTAAAATGTCGGTACCGATATGCGGCTTTGCATCGGTTAAAATATCCGCCTTTGCGCCAAAGCTCACAAAGGTTTTTAAAACTTCTCTTATGCGTTTATCTTTAATACCCGTATTTAATTTGCCGTCAGAAAAAGTACCTGCGCCGCCCTCACCGAACTGAACATTTGAATTTTCGTCTAATCCTTTTCCCTCAAAAAACGCCTTAACATCGGCAGTTCTTTTATCAACATCCTGCCCTCTTTCAATAATAAGCGGTTTTAGTCCTGCCCTTGCAAGTGTAAGACCGGCAAACATTCCGGCAGGTCCGAAGCCGACTATAACAGGCCTGTTAAGCGGAAGCTTACATGATTTTTTCCATTCGTATTTGATTTCCTTATACGGCTGTGCTTTTTTATTTTGTTTTAAAATTTTTTCTTCCACTTTTACCTTTGCCAAAAAAGAACAGCAAAATTTCACACCCGATTTATGCCTTGCATCAACGCTCTTTTTATAAAGACTTGCCGAAATCAAATCGGATTTTTTTATTTTAAGCTCTTTTGAAACTATGCTTAAAGCATCCGAAAAATCGGTATCAAGCGGAAGATTTACATTGCTTATTATTATCATTTAAGCCCCTCTAAATAGGTAATTACGCCATCGGCGGCACAAAATGCACTACTCCAAGCCCAAGCAAGATTAAATCCGCCGCAATCGCCGTCTACATCCAATATTTCGCCTATGCAAAAAAGACCCTTATCTTTTTTTGACATCATTGTGGTGCTGTCAAAGCCCCTTGTATCAAGGCCGCCCGCCGTCACCTGCGAATGCTCAAAACCCATTGTCCCCGTTACCTTAAAGCGCATATTTTTAATAGTATCCGCCATCTTTTTAATATCGGAAGCTTTGAGTGTTTCCGTTTTGTCAGCCAAAGATAATCCGCATAGCTTTATTACCGTTTGCCCCATACGTTTATTAAGCATACCAGTAAAAAATTCATCGAGCTTTCTTGTCTTTAAAGCAAAAGCTCTCCGTGAAATCAAATCGCAAAGACTGTTAAAATAATATTCAGGCATAAGGTCAAGCAAGACGGAAAATCCGCCTTGTCTTCTTGAAACCTCACGGGAAATCTGCATAATCGGAGGCCCTGAAAGTCCGTAATCCGTAAAAAGCACCTCACCGTTTTCGGATTTTAAAGCTTTTCCGTCTGAAATGAGTTTTACATCAGCTAAAACCTTTATTCCTTTAAGACTTTTCGTAACCGTATTTTCGGTTTTCAGCTGGACTATCGAGGGTGTGGGGTTTACTGCGGCATAGCCATTGCGTTTGAGGATTTCGAAAACACTTCCGTTACTGCCTGATTTTTCTCCGCCTGAATAAAGCCCTGCGGCAACAACTACGGCTCTTGCCGAAAATCTCTTACCGTTTGCGGTTATTTCATATAAATTACCGATTTTCTTTATGTCGGAAACCTTTGTTTCGGTATAGGTTAAAACACCATTTTCTTCGGCAGAAAAGCGCAGAGTGTCAACAACACTTGAAGCCTGAAAAGAATAAGGGTATGCCTTATCCTCTTCATAGGTAAACACTATCCCTTTTTCGGCGAAGAAATTTTCTGTATAAAGGTTAGCATATGTTTTAAGCGCATATTTAAAAAAATCTTCGTTTTCGGAATGATATCTTGAAAATTCAATTTTTCTATTTGTTATATTGCATCTGCCGTTGCCCGTTGTTATAAGCTTTTTGCCCACACGGTTTAACTGTTCAAAAATGCAAACACTAAGCGAAGCGTTACGTTCTTTAATGCTTACGGCATTGCAAAGTCCCGATGCTCCGCCGCCGATTATCACAACATCAATTATATCGTTTTTCAATGTCTTTCATCCTTATCGGTAAATACTTCGCAAAAAGCGGCAGAATTTGAAGGCTCAACTCCTGCCTCGTAAAGATGGGATATATCTCCGAAGCCTCTGCAGCGGAAATATGCTATTCCATCCTCCCTTTCCTCTGTTTGAACTGTGGTAACGCTTGTTGGAAGCGCAACAAAGCCCTGCCATAAAACAAGCGGAGAAAGCCCTAAAAGTCTGGCAAGCAAAACCGCTTCAATACCGAAATGGCAGAAGAAAACAATTGTATCCTTATTAGGCTTTGCGGCTTTATAAAGCTCACCCTCACGTACATATCCGTGCTCGGCTGTGAATTTATCAAATTCCTTTATTACATAATCGTAAACTTCAGGTGTATCACCTGTGTGCATTATCTCGGTATCAACCCATTTATATCTGTCGTAAAGGTCGTTTTGCTTTGTCCAATAAGCAGGCATAAAATCCCACGGAAAATGAGGTTTCCCTGTTCTCGGGTCTATGATTTTGCCGGGAAACTCCCTTAACCAATCAAGAGTTTGTGCCGTTCTGCCCATTTCTTCAAGCGATGGCTTTGCGGTTGCCTGCGCACGCCCTAACGGCGAACAGTAAAACTCCTTTACATCAAGCTTTTTTATTCTTGATTTTAAAATCTCCGCTTCCTTAAAACCACGCTCGGTTAAAGAATCGTTGGCATAATCGGGGTCGCCGTGCCTTACAAATACAAACTTCATAATTATCACCGTATCTTTCCATTATAAAATATAACACATAACGGCAGATAATACAATAGAAAAACCGCCCTTCCAAAATGCAAGAGCGGTTTTTCGTATTTAAGGGGTTCCGAAAGGATATTGCGGCTTCCCTTTCGGCAACTTTATGATAAATCAAAATTGTTTCCTCAATATGAACACAAATTTAACAAATTTTAAGAATATTTTTAACACGAATCGTCAATAATACTATCGAAATTTAAAAAAGGGGTAGAAAATATGCAATATTCACAGAACAAAAGAAAGAAAAATACATCGGTTTTTTGGGTTATAGCTGTTTGCGTAATAGCGATAGTATGTATTTCTTATTTAGCTGTTGTCAAATCCAATAAAAAGAATAATAAATCGGAAAATGAAATTTCTTCAGACGAATCATCATATAATAGTAATGAAAAAAGCAGTTCAAATAATGAGGACAATACCTTTTCCGAAAAAGCCGATGACATAAAGGAAAAAGCAGGCGAAATAAAAGACAAAGCCGAAAGTGAAATAAGCAAGCTCACCGAAAACAAGCAGGAAGATGTGCCGTACGGCGATACCGAAAATAACGCCGGAAACACACCCAAGCAAACCTATGTTATTCCGATTAAGGGCAGTATCATCAAGGATTTCAGCGAGACCGAGCTTCAGTACGATAAAACCTACGGTGATATGAGGCTTCATACGGGAATAGATATTGCCTGCGAAAACAATGCAAAGGTTGTATCTGCAACATCTGGAACAGTTACGGATATTTCCGAAAACACCGCCTACGGCACGATAGTTACAGTTGACCACGGAAACGGCATAACGGTTAAATACTGCGGAATTGCAGGGCTTAGCGTTGAAAAGGGCAGCAGCCTTAATACCGGTGATTTGATAGGTATGGTTAAAACTCCGCCATGCGAATGTATGGACGAAAGCCACATTCATATTGAATGCTTTAAAGACGGCAAAAGCTTTTCGCCGCTTAAAGCTTTCGGTATCAATTAATGACCGACCGATAACCTTAAATGCTTTTGCAATCAGTATAAAATTAAATCCCGCCCTCGAATTTTA
Source organism: Acutalibacteraceae bacterium (assembly GCA_045615965.1). Classification (GTDB taxonomy): domain Bacteria; phylum Bacillota; class Clostridia; order Oscillospirales; family Acutalibacteraceae; genus UBA737. Next base: position 4,709 of record JAZLFV010000059.1, on the reverse strand, counting down.
CGCTTAGGGGCAAAAATTTGAGCGCACCGTAAATCTTTTTATGCGGTGCGCTTAAATCATATTATGTATAATTTAATTTGCATATTCGGCTTTTTTAAGATAACAGTACTGTGTTTCTCCCTCTTTATAAGTATCATACTCACCGATAACGGATATTTCGGTACCGAGCTCAGGATAATCATCGGGATACTTATATTCACCCTCAAGCTCAAATTCAATGCCCTGCTGACAGCAGGCAGTTGCATCGGCAATCAGGCAGGCAAAATAGTTCTTTCCTGTATTATCATCGTGATAAACCGAAAACTGACCTTTCATTTTAACAACCTTTCCACGGTAGTCACCCGGTTTATTCATCATATCGTAAACCTGAGAATAAACCATTGTGCTGTTAAGCTTTGTAAGGTCTATATCGGCGGATTTATAGTTACTTTTACCGCTTTTGTTTTGTACGGCGGTTGATTCTTTACTGCTTTCACCGCCATTATCACTATTTTCATTTGTTTTGCTTTCTATAACATCGGCAACGGTTTTTCCGCCTGCATTATTTGTGCTCCTTTTCCCTGAATTTTCGCCGCAGGCGCAAAGCGAAAACAGAATGGCTGAAATAATAATTACATAAAGTGCCTTTTTCATTTTTTAATACCTCCCAAAATCTTTCCCGTGACCGAGAACAGTATAAACGCTGTAATATCAACAACAACTATCGTTGAGCCTACCGGTGTTCCTTCAAGTATTGAAATCAAAATACCGAGTGAAGAGCAAACAACCGATAAAGCCGCCGAACATATAGTTACAGATTTAAAGCTTTTGAAAATACGCATTGCCGAAAGCGCCGGAAAAATCACAAGCGCAGAAATAAGCAACGAACCCACCAGATTCATAGCAAGTACAATTATAACAGCTATGATTACAGATATTATCAAATTATACATACCTGTTTTCATCCCTGTTGCCTTTGAAAACGCCTCATCAAATGTAACACAGAAAATTTTGTTATAAAAGAAAATGAATGCAATTATAACTATAAAGGAAAGCGCCAAGCAAATGTAAACCTCTGATTCTTTAAGCGTAAGAATAGACGTTGAGCCGAAAAGGGTTGTGCAGACATCGCCCGAAACATTAGCCGATGTGGGAAAAATATTCATAAGCAGATAACCTATGGCAAGCGCACCCACCGAAATCATAGCAACGGCGGCATCACCCTTAATTTTGGCGTTTTGCCCTGTGCAAAGCAATAAAACGGCACTAATAACGGTAATCGGCAAAACAATAATCATATTATCCGTAAGACCTACTATTGCCGCTATTGCCATTGCCCCGAACGCAACGTGCGAAAGCCCGTCACCTATAAAGGAAAAGCGTTTAAGCACAAGGGTAACGCCTAAAAGTGAGGAACAAAGAGAAATTAAAACTCCGACTATAATTGCATACCTTACAAAAGGAAAAGAAAAGTAAAACGCAAGCTTATCGAAAATCTCCATTATTGCTCACCGCCTTTCGGCAACAAAGGATTAAACTCCTTATTACTTAAATACTCTTTCTTTGTTCCGTAAAAAACATTTTTTCCTATATGCAAAATATGGCTTGCATAGGAAAGTGCGGCATTCAAATCGTGTGAAATCATAATAACTGTTATACCGCTTTGGTTTAATTCTTCAATAAGAGCATACATTTCTGCCGTAACTTTAGGGTCAAGCCCCGAAACAGGCTCATCGAGTAAAATCATTTTTTCGGTCGCACAAAGCGCACGGGCAAGCAAAACTCTTTGCTGTTGACCGCCCGAAAGCTCACGGTAACACCGCTTTGCAAGGTGAGATATACCCATTTTTTCGATATTCTCTTTTGCTTTTCTCTTTTGCTCGGCAGAATAAAACGGACGTATTCCGCATTGACCCTCAAATCCCGAAATTACAATTTCGTTTACTGTTGCCGGAAAATCCCTTTGAACAACCGTTTGCTGAGGAAGATAACCTATCTGATTTTTTAAAAGCCCGTCACCGAATGTTATCTTTCCCGACATAGGCGACAAGAGCCCTAAAACAGTTTTCATAAGGGTTGACTTTCCCGAACCGTTTTCGCCTATTATGCAAAGATAATCTCCCGCATTTAAGCTGAAATTTAAGTCGTGTATTATTTCTCTGCCGTTATAACCGAGACATAAATTTTCACATTTAAGTAATGCCATTTTTATCTCCTATTTAAGCGCCGATTTAAGCACTTCTAAATTCTTTTCCATAACCGAAATATATGTAATTCCTTTTTTTAAATCCTTCGATGTGGTGGATTGCATTGAATCCATTTTAAGAATTTTCACATTCTTGGCTTTGGCAGTTGAAATTACCGTATCTGCAATTTTGCCGTCATTACCCTCTAACACAATTACGGAGGAAAGCTTTAGCCCATTAATCTTTTCCGCAAGAAACGATATTGTTTTAAAGCTCGCCTCGCTCTCTGCAGAGCAACCCGAAAATGCGGCATAATACTTTATTTTGTAATCCTCCGTCATATATCTGAATGGAAAACGGTCACAGAACAAAAGTGTCTTTTGGGTGGCATTATCAACCGCAGACTTGTATTCTCCGTCTAAACGGTCAAGCTCTTTTATGTATTCTTCGGTGTTAGACTCATACATATCGGCGTGTTTCTTATCAAGCTTTGAAAGAGCATCGCTTATTGCTTTTACAATCACCTTTGAATTTTTAAGTGAAAGCCAAACATGCTCATCATATTCTATCTCGTCTTCTTCCGTTTCCTCCTCTTCCGATTCCATTCCCTCGATAATTTCCTCCTCTTTAACGGATTCTTTAAGAACATCCATAAGGTCAATTACTATCATATCCTTATTGACAGCTTCTTTTAGGGCATCGTCTACCCATTTATCCGACTCTCCGCCTACATAAACAAATAAATCGCAACTTGAAATCTTTATAATATCGTCTGCCGAGGGTTGGTAACTGTGCAGGTCAACACCGTTATCAAGAAGCATTGTAACATCGGCATCCTTTGATTTTTCACCCAAAATATTCATAACAAAATCGTATTCGGGAAATATAGTCGTAACAACCGATAATCTGCCGCTTTTGATTTTTCCCCCTTTGCAACCGCAAAAGGTACTTGAGATTAAGAGTATAATAAATAAAAGTGAAATGATTTTTTTCATAAAGCTCTCCTGTTTAAAGTTTTTGGGTATAAAAATACAAGGAAGCGGCAAATACCGATAAATCCACCCCAAAAGGCAGACTTCTTCCCTGTAATTTAAAAATCCGTTTTAATTTGAAAGCTTAACCTTTAAATCCACAAGCGAATCCGAATTTACGGATGCTTTTTTACCGCCGGAAAATAAAGCTTCTGCATAATTTAAGCAAAGCAGAAGTATCACCAAAACAGCCGAAAATCCCATAAGCTTAACCGTATTTTGGCATATATCTATTTGAGCGCAGATAAGACAGTCTTCGCCCACGCAGTTGTGTTCTGCCTGCACAGCAACAAAGAATGCAGAAAAAACAATAACAAAAAGCACCGCTGAAAACAGCAGTATTGCCATAATACGGTTTTTCCTTGTCATACTTTTCAGCTCCTTTTATTTTATGCCTTTTGGCAAGCTTCGCAGATTCCGTAAAGAACTGTTCCGGCTCTGTCTATAATAAAATTTCTGTGCCGTAATGCACGGCTTATGATAACTTCGGTGTCGTCATTTTCCATATGCACCGTTTTGCCGCATTTTTTGCAGGTTAAATGTATCTGCTCTTTACAAGACGCCGCACCGATATACTGATATGCCGCTTTTCGGCTTCCCGAAACGGATAAACGCCTTAAAAGCCCGGCTTTTTCAAGCTCCGATAAATTTCGGTAAACAGCACTTACACTTACCGTTTCATTATCAATAATTTCGCATATTTCCTTTGCCGTAAATATTTCGTGCGGATGATTTGCCAAAAAATTCTGCAAAATTTTACGCTGCTCGGTTTTATATTTCAAATGCTCCACACCTCCGAATTTGCGACTTATTCGCAAATTGTTAATCTCATTATAATAAACTGTTTTTGTTTTGTCAATCAAAAAAGTCTGTTGCTTGTTTTAAAAAATTATTATATTTCAAGTTTTCAGCTAAAGCAATTTATGATTGTTTTATTTTGACTTTCGGCGTAACGGTAGGCAAGGGCGGTGCCGCTTTTGGGTTGGTAGTCGGTGAGGTCGTGGCGACTGGTTCTTCGGCGGGCGGGGCGATAGTTTTCATCGTAATAAAAAATACAAACATCGCTTTCCCGAATCATTGCCTGATTGCATTCAACATAACTTGCCCTGCCGGCGTTGCCTACACCTTTCGGGCAAATACTTTCTTCATAGCCCTTGATTAAAAACTGCATTGTATAATCATCCGTATCCTCGTATGTCTGTCGGAAGTTTATCCGCCTGATTTCGGGGTATTTTTCTTTTAATTCCGTCTCCAATTCATAGCACAAACTATCAAATGCCGAATGGTCTCCGAAAATAAAATTAACCGTCCCGTTTTCTACTAAATCAAGCAAAATGCTCTGCAACCGTTCCCGCAGTTCCGGTGTTTCATTGATTTTCCTATGTCCGATAAAACAACAAGTCATTTTTTCCCACCTATGATAAATTGGTATACTTAAATCAAGTATACTCAAAACATTATATCACAAAATAATCTTAAAATATACTTAAATTAAGTTTATTTTGAGGTGGTA